>JBHOQZ010001054.1:0-5035 GCA_042408635.1 Chloroflexota bacterium | reverse complement strand
GCCCCGCCGCCGGTTCCGCGCCGCGATCATCGAGTGGGGGCGGCTGCCAGTGAGCCCCGCCCGGCCTCTCAGCCGACGCCGTCGGTGCGCGGGCGGCGGATCGCCGAGAAGTCGGGCTGGCGCTTTTCGAGGAAGGCGTGGTGGCCCTCCTCCGCCTCCGGCGTGCCGTAGTAGAGCGAGAGCGCGCCGAAGGCGAGGTTGGTGATGCCGGCGATGTGGTCGGTGTCGGCGTTGAACGACGCCTTGAGCAGCTTGAGCGCCGTCGGGCTCTTGGCCAGGATCTCGGCCGCCCAGCGGCGCGCCTCCGGCAGCAGCTCCGCCGGCTCGACGACGTGGTTGATCAACCCCATCGCCAGCGCCTGCTCGGCGCTGTACTGCCGGCAGAGGTACCAGATTTCGCGCGCCTTGCGCTCGCCCACGAGCCGGGCGAGGTAGGCGGAGCCGAAGCCGGCGTCGAAGCTACCCACCCGCGGGCCGACCTGCCCGAAGACGGCCGTGCGCGCCGCGATCGAGAGGTCGCAGACGACCTGGAGGACGTTGCCGCCGCCGATCGCATAGCCGTTGACGGCCGCGATCACCGGCTTGGGCATGTTGCGGATCTCCTGGTGGAGCTGCACGATCGGCAGCCCGATGTCGACCCACGAGGCGCCCGCGTAGCCGTTGGGTCCCCACTCCCTGGCATCCCCGCCCACGCAGAAGGCGCGGTCACCCGCGCCGGTGAGGATGACGACGCCGATGGCCGGGTCGTGCCAGGCGTCCTGGAACGCCCGGCGCAGCTCGACCACCGTCTGGTAGCGGAAGGCGTTGAGCGAGCGCGGCCGGTTGATCGTGACCGTGGCGATCCCACCGTCCTTCTCGTAGAGCAGATCGACATAGTCCGCGTGATCGGTCACGGGCACACCTCCCTGCACGGGTTAGTAGGCGAACGGCCAGAGGCGGAAGTAGTCCTTCACGTTCTGCCAGAGCCGGGCGAGGCCGGCGGGCTCCCAGAGCAGGAAGCCGACGATGATCGCGCCGAAGATCACCTCCCGCAGCGCGCTCGCCAGGCTGGCCGCGTTGATCCCGGGGAGGCTGGCGCTCAGCGCGCCGATCCCCTCCCGCAGCACCACCGGCAGCAGCGTGATGAACGCCGCGCCCAGCAACGAGCCCACGATGCTGCCCATGCCGCCGATGATGATCATCGCCAGGTACTGGACCGAGACGTCGATCGTGAAATGCTCGGGCGTGATGATCGACAGGTAGTGCGCCCAGAGGCTACCGGCCACGCCGAGGTAGAACGACGAGACGGCGAACGCCAGCAGCTTGTACTGGAAGAGGTTGATCCCCATCACCTCGGCCGCGATGTCGCGGTCGCGCACCGCCACGAAGGCGCGCCCGATCCGCGTGCGAAAGAGGTTCTCGGCGAAGAGCGTCGCAGCTACCACGATGACCAACGTCAGCAGGTAGTAGCTGCGGTCGTCGTCGAAGCGCAGCGGCCCAAGCGCCGGCGCCGGGATGCGCGAGATCCCCTGGCTGCCGCCGGTCAGCGTCGACCAGTTGTTCATCGCCCATTCGAGGATGATCTGCGCCGCCAGCGTGGCGATCGCCAGATACAGCCCCTTGAGCCGCAGCGACGGGCTGCCGAAGACCAGCCCCACCAGCGCGGTGACGGCGCCCGCCGCCGGCAGCGTGACCCAGAACGGCAGCCCGAACCGGGTCGCCAGGATCGCCGAGGTGTAGGCGCCCACGCCGAAGAAGGCGCCCGCGCCGATCGAGATCTGCCCGGTGTAGCCGGTGAGGATGTTGAGGCCGAGCGCGCCGATCGCGAAGATGCCGATCTGGATCCCCAGCGCGAGCTGGTAGCGGCTGGCGACCAGCGGCAAGAGGAGCAGCACCCCCAGGAACGCCACGTTGCGCCAGAAGGCGAACGGCGTCCGGTGGATCGCCATGTCCTCGCGGTAGCTCGTCTTGAAGACGCCGCACTCGATCACGGCTCGCCTCACCTCCCCTGCTGCCGGTACCCGCCACCGCGCGGCTCGCCGGGCGTCGATGCGCCGCCGTGGCCGCTAGACCCGCTCGATGATCGGCTTGCCGAAGAGGCCGTAGGGGCGGATCATCAGGATCAGCACCAGCACGATGAACGGAAAGACCTCCTTGATGTTGCCGCCCAGGCCCAGGTACTGCGGCAGCACCACCCCCGAGAACGACTCGAGCACCCCGATGATGAGCCCGCCCACGATCGCCCCCGGGATCGAGTCGAGCCCGCCCAGGATCACCACCGGCAGCACGCGCAGGCCGATCGCGGCGGTGGCGCTGTTGATGCCGTTGATGTTGCCCACCAGGAACCCGCCGACCGCCGCCACGATCGCCGCGATCGCCCAGGCCAGCGCGAAGACGCGCGACACCGAGATCCCCAGCGACAGCGCCGCCTGCTGATCGTCGGCCGCCGCCCGCATCGCGATGCCCGTCGTCGAGTACTTGAAGAAGAGCGTGAACGCCACCACCGCCAGCACGCAGATCGCGAAGCTCCAGAGATACACCGGCTGCACCGGCAGCCCCAGGACCGGTATCGGCTCCTGCGGGAAGGTGCGCGGGAAGACCCGCGTCTCGGTGCCCCAGATCAACTGCACGATCCCCTTGAGCACGCTCGACAGCCCGATCGTCGCCATGATCACCGAGATGATCGGCTCCCCGATCAGCGGGCGCAGCACCAGCCGCTCGACCGCCAGCCCCAGCGCCGCCGCGAACACCAGCGTCAGGAAGAAGGCGGGCACGATCGGCACCCGGTACTCGACCATGAGCGCGAGCGCGACGTAGCCGCCGAAGACGACCAGCTCGCCCTGGGCAAGGTTGATGACGTCGCTCGACTTGTAGATCAAGACGAAGCCGAGCGCCACCAGGGCGTAGATCGAGCCGATCACCAGCCCGTTGAGCGTCAGGAACCCGACCACCTGCGGCGTCATGGCGGCTGCCCTCCCCCCTTCTCTCCCCCGCGCCGGCACCGCTACCCGGCGGCGGCCGGCTCGCCCGTCGCGAGCGTGCGGATGTGGAGTGTGGTGCGCACGGTCGCGGTGCTGCCGTCCTGGTACCTCACCGCGGCCTCGATCGCCACGCTGTCGGCCGGCGCGTAGAGCGCCTCGATCAGCCGGGCGTAGCGCTCGGCGACGAAGGCGCGCCGCACCTTGCGCGTGCGCGTCAGCTCCTCGTCGTCGGCGTCCAGCTCCTTGTGCAGCAGCACGAAGCGGTGGATGCGCGCCGCGCGCGGCAGGTCCGCGTTCACCCGCTCGACGTCGCGGGCGATCAGGTCGTAGACCGCCGGCTTGGCGGCCAGGTCGGTGTAGGTGGTGTAGGCGATCCCCCGGTTCTCCGCCCACTTGCCGACGTTGCCCTGGTCGATGTTGATGAGCGCGGCCACGTAGGGCCGGTCCTGGCCGACGACGACCGCCTCCTTGATGTAGGGGCTGAACTTGAGCTTGTTCTCGATGTACTGGGGGGAGAAGCGGGCGCCGTCGGCGAGCCGCCAGACGTCCTTCATGCGGTCGATCACCACGAGGTGGCCATCCGCGTCGATTAGGCCGGCGTCGCCCGAGCGCAGCCACCCATCGACGATCGTTTCGGCGGTCTTCTCAGGGTCCTTGTAGTAGCCCATGAAGACGGCGGGCGAGCGCTGGAGGATCTCACCGTCGTCGGCGATGCAGAGCTCCGTCTCGGGCAGCGGCACGCCCATGGTGTCCCACTTGATCTGGCCGTCGCGGTGGACGACCGAGATGCCCGCGATCTCGGTCTGCCCGTAGATCTGCTTGAGGTTGACGCCGAGCACGTGGAAGAACTTGAAGACGTCGTGCCCGAGCGCCGCGCCGCCGGTGTAGGCGCGGCGCGCCCGCAGCAGCCCCAGGTGATCCTTGATTGGCGCGAAGACGAGCAGCTCCCCGAGCCGGTAGAGGAGCCGGTCGAGGGGGCCCGCCCGCCCACCAGACTCGACCACGCGGTAGCCCACCGGGAGAAAGCGGTGGTAGAGCCAGCGCTTGAGCGCCGTGCTGTCCTCCATCTTCACCTGCACAGTCGAAACCATGTTCTCCCAGATGCGCGGGGGCGAGAAGACCACGTGCGGGCCGATCTCGCGCAGGTTCTGCGGCACCGTCTCGGGCTCCTCGGGGAAGTTGACGGTGAAGCCGACGGTGAGGCCGCAGGAGAGCGACATCATCTGCTCCCCGATCCAGGCGAGCGGCAGGAAGCTGAGGAACTCATCGTCCGGCTCCAGCGGGTCGACCGCGAGGAGGTTGCGCGCCATCGAGAGGAGGTTGTCGAAGCTGAGCATGGCGCCCTTGGGGACACCGGTGGTGCCCGAGGTGTAGCAGATGATCGCCAGGTCCGAGCCGCGGCCGGCCGCCACGCTCGCCTCGAAGCGGCCGGGCTGCTCGGCGCCGTGGCGCTCGCCCAGCGCCTCCAGCTCGGTCCAGGCCAGCAGCAGCGGGTCGTCGTAGTCGCGCAGCCCCTTGGGATCGTAGTAGATGATCCGCTCGACCCGGGGCAGCCCGTCCTTGACGGCCAGGAGCTTGTCGACCTGCTCCTGATCCTCGACCACGACGAAGCGGGCGTCCGCGTGATCGACGATGTAGCGCACCTCGCGGGCGACGGCATCCTGGTAGAGCCCGACCGAGGCGGCGCCAGCCGCCTGGGCGGCGAGCTCCGCGTAGACCCACTCCGGGCGGTTGTCGCCCACGATGGCAACCTTGTCGCCGCGCTGCAGGCCCAGCGCCATCAGGCCCAGCGCCGCCCGGCGCACGTGGTCGCGGTAGGCGGCCCAGGTGACCGGCTGCCAGATGCCCAGCTCCTTCTCGCGCAGGGCCACGCGCCGGTCGCCCCAGCGCTCGGCGTTGCGGCAGAGGAGCTGCGGAAACGTCTCGGCCCGCGCCGTGGCCGACGACGTCGGCCAGCTCGCGGCCGCGCGCTCCGTCTGGAGGGGGGCGGTCATCGTGCGCTCCTCTGGCCGGCGACGACCGGGCCGGCGACTACGGCCCGCGGCCGACCTCGGCGGCCGCCGCCCGGCCGGCGG
>JBHOQZ010001053.1:0-1122 GCA_042408635.1 Chloroflexota bacterium | reverse complement strand
CCGCCGGCGACGAGGGGGCCCGGCGGGCCGAGCAGGCGGTGCTGACGGCCGAGCTGGCGGAGGCGTTCGCCCGCGGCTGGCGCGAGGCGACCCCCACCCGACGGGCCCGGCTCGTGGGCGCGGCGCTCGACCTGCTGAACGGGCGTCACATCCTGGTGGCGGCGTTCGATCCGGCGGGGGCGGCGGCGCTGCGTGCCCTCGACGTCGATGGGGCGCTCGCGGCGCCGGACGGGGATTGGCTCGCGGTGGTGGAGGACAATCTCTCCTATAGCAAGCTGAGCCTGTCCATCGACGGCGCGCTCCGCTACGATGTGGCGCTCGATGCGCGGGCGCGGCCCGTGCGGGCGCGACTGACGCTCGACTATACGCACACCCTTGCGCCCGAGCGGCGCGATCCACTCTACCCGGTCGAGTACTACGACGGTGCGCGCTGGGATCCCGTGGCGCGCCGGCTCGAACGCCGGTCCGGGTACTACGGCGGCTACGTGCGCATCTTCGCGGCCTCGCCCCCCTGGCCCGACCGCGCGAGCGGCTTCGACGGCGCGGCGCGCCCCGCGCCCTGCGGTTCGGGTGCATCCGCGGGCGCGGGGACCCCGAGCCGGGGGGCCGGGAGCCGCGAAGCCACCGCTAGCCCGCGGACTGAAGGCGGCGGGCGTTGCGCGTGGCCGGGCGTCGGCGGCTACCTGGGGCTCGGGCCGGGTGAGACGCGCCACATCGTGGTCGAGTGGGAGCCCCGCGCCGAGGCGGCCGGCGCCGACACCTACGTCCTCCAGGTGCGGCGCCAGCCGGGCGCACCCGACCGCGCGCTGACGGTGCACGTGGCGCTGCCGCCCGAGGCCGTCCCGGCCTGGATCCGGCCGGCGCCGAGCGCGGTCACAGCGGACGGCGTTGAGTGGCACCTCCGGCTCGATCGGGACCAGCGCCTGGCGATCCGGCTGGCGCCCGTGCCCGGCTCGAGCCGGTAACGCGAGCTGCCGGCCCGCGGCGCCGCCCGGCGGCGCCGCGGGCCGGCAGGTCGGGTTACCGGCTCGAGCCGGGCACGGGCGACAGCCGGATCGCCAGGCGCTGGTCCCGATCGAGCCGGAGGCGCCACTCAACACCGTCCGCCGTGACCGCGCTCGG
>JBHOQZ010001052.1:0-2416 GCA_042408635.1 Chloroflexota bacterium | reverse complement strand
CAGCGGACGCGGGGCGCCAGGCGGCGGAGGTGCCGGCTCGGCCGGTCGGGGCGACGCCGGGCCCGGAGCCCGGGCCCACGCCAGGCCTCGACTCGGTGCTCATCCGGCTGCTGGAGCGGCTGCTGCCGCACCCGGAGGATCTCCGGCGCGCCGCCGCGGCCTGGCTGGGCGCCTGAGCGGGCGCCGGCTAATCCTTGTAGGGGTCGTAGGTGTCGAGGCCGGCCATCGCCACGCCGATCGGCCGCAGCGTGTGCAGGATGCGGACGGTGTCGCCCTGCGCCGCCAGCACCTCGGGCAGCCGCTTATAGCACATGGGCGCCTCGTCGGCGCCGCCCCCGCGCAGCTCGATCCCCTTCGCTCGCAGCTCCTTGACCACGCTCGGCCAGTCGACCATGCCCGGCGCCACGATCGTCGGCACCTTACGTCCCGACTTCCGGTCGAACACCCACTTCTTCTTGCCGGCGGCCTGGGTGCGGCTCATGACGCGGCCGGCGCCGTGGACGGTGCTGTAGAGCGCCTGCCGGCTCTGCGGCGTGTCCACGCCCTCGAGGATGACGCTGATGTCGCCCATCGAGCCGCCGACGAAGCTGCGCTGGCCCGGGTGCGCCGGGGTGCAGCCCTTGCGGACGACCCAGTACTCCTGCCCGAAGTGGCGCTCCTTCCAGGCCCAGTTGTGGTGGTTGTGAACCTCCTCGACCGCGCGTGTGCCGAGGAGGTCGAGCACCTTGCCGACCACCCATTCGCGCCCGGCATAGGCGTACTCGCCCGCGAGGTGCATGGCGGCGATGTAGTCTTGGCCGAGCGGGGTCCGCACGTCGAACAGGATCGGATCGGCGTCCATGCCGCCCTCGGTGACCTTGTCGCCGAAACTCTTGCCCTGGGCGAGCGCGAGGAAGCCGGTGGCGGTGCGGTGGCCGAAGCCGCGACTGCCGAAGTGGACGCCAACCCAGAGGTCGCCGTTCTCGTCCTCGAAGAGGTCGACGTAGTGGTTGCCGCTGCCGACGGTGCCGAGCTGCTCGCGCGCCAGCCCGAGCAGGTTGCGCTGCGGCTTGAACTCGGCCCTGGCGATGTGGTCGAGCACCGGGTGGTCGACGCGCTCGTTGTTGGTGCGCCCCACCCCGAAGCTGATCTGGGTGGCGATCTCGTCCATCACGCGCGGCACGTCGATCTCCTTCGCCTTGAGGGGCGTGCGCACAGCGAGGTTGCCGCAGGCGATGTCGAAGCCGACGCCGGAGGGGGAAATGTGGTTCGGATAGGCGACGGCACCGCCGATCGGCTGGCTGTAGCCGACGTGGCTGTCGGCCATGAGCGCGGCGTAGTCGGCGGCCGTGGCGCAGCGCTTCAACTGCTCGACCGTTCGCTCATCCGGTTCGCCGAAGATCGTGATCTTCGCCATGGCAGAGTTCCCCTTTGACAGTCAGCCCTCGACACCGCGATGGCCACGGCACGCGCCCTTGCGCGCCGCGACCGCGGGAGCATACCGCGTGGTTCAACGTTCAGCCTGAACGATCATCCTAGCACGTCTGCCAGGCAAGTGCGGCGCGCCGGCCACCGCGACAGGTCCGGGAGACGCTATCCGCGACCGCGGAACCATGCACCGATGCCGACGAGGAGCGCGCCGGCCAGCGCCGGTAGACGCGGGTCGACCGGCACGCCGCCGGAGCGCGGCAGCGCGGGCTCGCGGGCAGGCACGACGGTGAGCGTGCCCGAAACACCCGTCGCCACGTCGCAGCGCAGAACCGCCGGCGCCTCGGAGCGGCAGGCGAGCGGCGCCGGCTCGCGCACGGCGAGGACACTGCCGGCGGGCGCCTCGAGCCTGAGCTCACGCGGGAGGAACACGACCGAGAGGGCATCGCCCGTGGCGTTGATGAGGGTCAGGCCGACCGTGTTGAGGCCGCCCACGTCCGGGCGCACATCGGTCGCGAGGTGGAGCACGTTCGCGGGCGCGGGCGCCACGACCGCCGTGGCCGGCGGCAGCAGCGGCACGTCCGCACCGGGCACGGGCGGCACGGGTTGCCAGGGGGGCTGCGCCGACGCGGCCGGGTCTCCCACCAGACCGAGGCACGCGGCGACAACCAGGCCAAGCCCTCCAAGGCGGGTAGAGCGATCGGGTCGAGATCGCACGGTCGGTACCTCTGAAAACGGTCACTGCGAGGCATGGTAGCGCGGCTGCCTACCGTCGCGAAAGCCTGTCAAGGGCGGTATGTCGTGCGGATTGCGTTCGTTGACACCCTGTTAACAAGCCGGCTATGATACACAGGGGCCGGCCCACCCCGTGGGGTACGCACCGAACCTTCACGGTGATCGGCTCAACGAATCATCATCGAGGTGGCTCATGCCAGAGCTTCTGGTACTGGGCTTGGTGGATGTCGCGCTCGTCATCATCGCCTTCATGCTGGGCTACGCCTGGAAGGCG
>JBHOQZ010001051.1:0-1460 GCA_042408635.1 Chloroflexota bacterium | reverse complement strand
TCGCCACCGCATTGTCCTCCAGCTCGACCGTGTAGCAGGCCGTCGAGACGGCGCCCGCCGCGCGCGAGGCCGCGGCCGGGCTCGGTCTGCGTTGCGTCGGCGACTGGCCGGAGCTGGTCGAGGCTGAGCCCCTCGACGCGGTGATCATCAGCCTGCCACACGGGTTGCTGGCGGAGGCGGCGATCGCCTGCGCCGAGCGCGGTCTGCACCTCCTGCTGGAGAAGCCGATGGGCGTGACGGTGGAGGAGGCTGACGCGGTGATCGCCGCGGCGCGGCGGCACGGCGCGCGGCTGATGGTCAACTTCGTGCACCGGTTCCGGGCCGAGTACCGGCAGGCGAAGGCGATCCTCGACTCGGGCGCGATCGGCCGCCCGGTCCTCATCCTCGACAGCATGGCCGCCGGACGTGGCGAACTGCCGGGCTGGGTCTGGGATCGGCGGCTGGCCGGGGGCGGGATGATGCTCTACAACGGCATCCACTGCGTGGACCGCCTCGCCTGGCTGGCGGGCAGCCCGATCGCGCGCATCGCGGGCGCCGTCTCGACGGCCTGCTACACGGTCGAGCTGGAGGACAATGCGGTGGCGAGCCTCACCTTTCAGAACGGCGTGTTGGGCGCGCTGGTGCAGCACAAGTCCGATGCGCCGACGACGCTGGGTGGCTGGGAGACGTGGATCTGGGGCACCCGCGGCGCGGTCAAGGTCGTCAGTGGCGGCGGTCTCGAGGTCGCCTCGGACAAAGAGCGCGCCCGGCTCGAGGTGGCGGCCGACGACCGGTTCCTGGGCGCTGTGACGGAGTTCGTGGCGGCGCTGCGCGAGGGCCGCGATCCCAGCCCGAGCGGGGAGGATGGCCGCCACGCCCTCGCCGCCGTCTGGGCGCTCTACCGGGCCGCCGAGAGCGGCACGGCGCAGTCGGTGCCGTCCAGGTGACGGCGGGCCGGGCGACGGGTCCGGCCTCGGGCCTGGACCGTCAGCGTGCCGCCTTCACTGCGACCGATTGGACCACGCCGACGCCAACTGGTTCAAGCGCCCGGCGAGTGCCTTCAGCGTGCCGCCTGCTCTGCGACCGGCTGGGGCCCTGGTCCGATGCCGGCTCGCGCGCCGCGGGCACGCGGAGTGAGTCGCGGCGGTCAGGCGCTGGAGCGTGGACCGGGCGAGGGGCGCGCCGGCACGGTGCGGTCGGCGGCTGAACAGGGTATCATCGGGTCGGGCGGCGCCAGGGACGCGCCCCGGGGCGCGGCGAAGGAACCGGTCGCTTCGCCGACGCGTCTGGAGAGCGATAGCTGAGCAGAGAGAGGTGTCCGAGCATGCGTACTCGATCCGGCCTCCTGCGCGCCTCCGGGATCGTCGCGCTGGTGCTGACGCTGGCGCTCGCCGCCTGCGGCGGCTCGACGCCCGCGCCGGCCCCGGCCTCCGCACCGGCCCCGGCCGCTTCCCCCGCCGCCCAGGCGCCTGCGCCGGCGG
>JBHOQZ010001050.1:0-2243 GCA_042408635.1 Chloroflexota bacterium | reverse complement strand
GGCGCACCAAAGCTGGACGGATCGGCGTCGGCCGGCGCCGAGACCAGCCACGCGCCATCGGGCACCGGCCGCAACAGGCGGATGTCGTCTCGCACTTGCCGGGCGCTTGCCCGGTCGTCCAGCCGGATTACCCAGTGAAGGCGGCGCGGATCGAGGCTCTTGGGCCGGCGCGCGCGCTCCGGCCGGAGCAATTGCCGTTCGCCGCCGGACTTGAGGCGCAGCGGGGCTTCTCCGGCGGCCACCAGAGAGAAGATCGAAAAAAGACTTACGAGTGCGAGGGGTCTCACAGGGTGGCTCATCGAGCCGGGCGAGAGATTTGTGAGCGGGAAAACACTTAGACGGTAGGGAGAAGAAGACTTATGGCGCGCCGCTCCCGGTCTGTGTCCGCACGCCTGGCGCTCGCGCTCTTGACGGCCTGGCCGGCGGTGGCCGGGACCGAGTACGCCATCGAGACGGTCGCCGGGACTGACGCGGCCGGCAGCTTGCCGGCGCGGGAAGCGCGTCTCGGTGGCGTCGAAGGGATCGCGGTCGGCGCTGGGGGCGCCCTTTATCTGGCCGATGCGGCGGGTCACAGGGTGTGGAAGGTGGACGTGGCGGCGGCAACCATCGTCGCGGTGGCCGGCACGGGCGTGGCGGGGTTCGCCGGCGACGGCGGTCCGGCGGCCGAGGCGCTCCTCGCTCAGCCCTATGACGTGGCGGTGGATGCCCGCGGCAATCTCTACATCGCCGATTTTGGCAACGCCCGGATCCGCCGCGTGCGCGCGGACGGCGTGATCGAGACGGTTGCCGGCGGCGGCGCCGAGATGCCGGCTGCCGGGGCCGAGGCGCGCCGCGTTCGTCTGGCGGGCCCAAGAAACGTAACGGCAGATGCGAGTGGGAGGGTCTATTTTTCCGAGTTCGGCGGCCATCGCGTCTGGGCGCTGACGCCCGCGGGCGGTCTGGTTCTGGTGGCGGGCCTCGGAATCGCCGGTTACCTCGGCGAGGGTGCGGCGGCGCAGACGCTCCTCAACGGCCCGGCGGGTCTGGCGGTCGATGAGGCGCGCGGCCTGTACATCGCCGACAGCGAAAACCTGCGCGTGCGGCGCGTGGCGGGCGGACGAATCGAGACGGTCATCGAAAACGTCGCCTGGCCGGTGGGCTTGGGCCTCAGCGGAGACGGCGTCCTATATGTGGTGGCGGCCGGGGCGAAAAACATCCTGAAGCGCACGCCGGCGGGCGAGGTCTCCATTTTCGGCGCGGGGCTTCCGGAAGGCGCGCCGCGGGACGTCGCCGTGGCGCCGGACGGCGCGGTCTATGTCGCCGAACCCCATCGCATCTGGCGAGTCGAGCCGAACGGCGACGTGCGGCGCATCGCCGGCTCGGACCTCGGCGATCTGCCGGCGCCGGCGACGAGGACGCCGCTGCTAGGTCCGATCGGGGTGGCGCTGGACGCGGCCGGCGAGCTGTACATCGCCGAAGAGGGCCGGAAAGCGATCCGGCGGCTGGATCGCGCAGGGCTCCTCTCGACGGTAGCCGACACCGGATTGGACGATCCGGTGGCCGTGGCCGTGAACTACGCCGGCGAGGTCTTCGTCGCCGACTATCTGGGCCATCGCGTGGTGAAGCTGACCTCCGGCGGCGCGGTGGTTCCCGTGGCGGGAACCGGAGCAGCGGGCTTTTCCGGCGACAGCGGCCCGGCGCTCAAGAGCCGGCTTGACCGGCCGCGCGGTCTCGCCGTCGACTGGCTGGGCAACCTGTACATCGCCGACAGCGGCAATCATCGCGTGCGCATGGTCAGCACGGGCGGCGCGATCACCACCGTCGCCGGCAACGGCGTGCGCGGGCGGCGCGGCGACGGCGGGCCCGCCACGAGCGCCGAACTGGATACGCCCGCCGCGGTCGCCGTCGATAGCGACGGAAACCTCTATATCGCCGAGCAGGGCGGGCACGCGGTGCGGAAAGTGGACCGCCGGGGCGTCATCTCGACCGTGGCCGGCGCGGGACAGGCGGGTTACTCCGGTGACGGGGGAGCGGCGGTGGCGGCGCGGCTGCGCTCACCGGCTGCCGTGACCGTGGATCCGGCGGGCAACGTCTACGTGGCCGATCTCGACAACGCGCGCATCCGGCGCCTGGCGCCGCTGCTGGCGCCGCCCGCGCTCGATGACGCCGGCGCTTGCAGCGTGGTTCACGGCGCGAGCCAGCGGCCGGGACCGGTGGCGCCCGGCGAGATCGTGTCGATTTTTGGCACCGGAGCGGGCTCCGAG
>JBHOQZ010001048.1:0-1797 GCA_042408635.1 Chloroflexota bacterium | reverse complement strand
ACGCCGGCGGCGCCCGCACCCGCGCGCCCGCAGCGCGCGCAGGTCTTCCGCAGCGGCAACTACACCGCCGACCCGGCCAGCCACGACTTCAACGCCGACCTCTACTGCGGCGGTGAGCCGGCGCTGTTCGCGGGGCTGGCGGTGTTCGACCACGAGTTCAACGCGCTGCCCTACGTCGCGGAGACGTGGGAGGCGAACACCGACGGCTCGGTCTGGACGTTCCGGCTGCGACGCGACGCGACCTGGACCAACGGGGACAAGGTCACCGCCAACGACTTCGTCTACTCGATCATCCGCCAGCTCAAGGCGGAGACGGCCGCGCCCTACGCCGCGTTCTTCTACGACATCAAGGGCGCCGAGGCGTTCAACAAGGCCGACCCGAAGAAGGTGAGCGACGCCGACCGGCAGAAGCTCCAGGACGCGGTCGGCGCCAAGGCGCTCGACGACTACACCCTCCAGCTCACGCTCGAGGGGCCGCGCGGCTACATCGCCATCCTCATGGCCTACGCCGCGGCGCTGCCCGCCCACAAGCCCTCGGTCGACAAGTACGGGGACAAGTGGACCGAGGCCGGCAACATCGTCAGCAACGGCCCCTTCAAGCTCGACATCTGGGAGCACGACCGGCGCATGGTGTTCTCGCGCAACGAGACCTTCTTCGGCACCAAGCCGAAGATCGAGCGGGTCGAGGCGCCGATCATCCCGTTCGCGGCGGGCATCGCCCCCTACGAGAACGACGAGATCGACTTCCGCCTCGTCCAGCCGGCGGAGTGGGCGCGCGTCCAGACCGATGCGAAGCTGAGCCAGGAGTACATCAAGTTCTCCCAGGCCGGCACCTGGTACATCGTGCCGGAGGCGAAGCACCCGCCGTTCGACAACGTCCAGGTGCGCCGCGCGATGCTCCACGCCATCGACCGCGACGAGATCGTCAACGAGGTGCTCAAGGGGCTGGGCTACCCGGCCTACACGTTCAACCCGCCGGACACCCCCGGCTACATCGACCCGCGCCAGAACCCGGACTACGTCGAGCGCGTGAAGTTCGACCCGAAGCTAGCGATGGAGATGCTCAAGGGCACGCCCTTCGAGGGCGGGCGCAACTGGCCCAAGATCACGATGTCGATGCGCGAGGAGGGGGCCGGCCCGAAGCAGGTCGCCGAGGCGATCCAGGCCATGCTCAAGGAGAACTTGAACATGGACGTCGAGCTGGAGATCCTGGAGCGCCGCGTCTTCCGCGACAAGATGTGGAACCACCAGAACCAGATCACCTACGTGCGCTGGTACCAGGACTACCCCGACCCGCACAACGAGTACTACCAGGTCTTCTACTCGGATCAGACGACGGGCGCGCGCCACGAGTGGGAGAACCAGCGCTTCAACGACCTGGTCAAGCGCGCCGCCGGCGAGATCAACTGGGACAACCGCTACAAGCTGTACGCGGAGGCCGAGAAGATCATGCAGGAGGAGGCGGCCGTCATCAACGTCTACTACCCGCTCGGCGTCTACCTCGTCAAGCCCTACGTCAAGGGCATCCCGGTCAACCGCGCCGGCCTGCATGTCCCGAACTGGAACATCTACGTGGACATGTGGCGCCAGATCTCGATCGAGTAGCCCTCGACCCAGCCACTCCGCACGCGGACGGCGCGACCGCTCCCCCGAGCCGGGGGAGCGGTCGCGCCGTTCACACCGCCAGCGCGCGGGCGGCCGAGTGCGAGCAGGGCGGCGCCCCGGCGTGGGGGGAGCGGTCGCGCCGTCCGCGTGCGGAGTGGCTGGGTCGAGGGCTACTCGATCGAGATCTGGCGC
>JBHOQZ010001046.1:0-2010 GCA_042408635.1 Chloroflexota bacterium | reverse complement strand
CCGCCGGGCACGGTCGGGAAGCCCGCGACTGCCGGTTCGCCAGCAGCGTCGGGCGGCGGCGAGGGAGCCACGCCCCAGGCGGCGGACGGGGAGGCGGTAGGCGAAGGGGAGCTGTCCGCGCCCAACCTCGATCCGCTCGCCTGGCTGGCGCGGGCGGCCGGCTACTCCGACTCGGAGCGCTGGTGGGAGCACCTGGTCGAGCAGCGACGGGACGCCCGCGATCTCTTCGCCGCCATCCTCGAGGCGATGACGGCGCTGCGCGCCGAGTTGCCGCCGGCCCAGCCCGCGCAGCTCGACCCCCTCGATGAGCTGCGCGAGGCCTGGATGCGGCGGGCGATCCGCGAGGCCCAGCGCGCGGGCTTCGGCCGCATCGCCGTCGTCTGCGGCGCCTGGCACGCGCCCGCGCTGGCCGACCCGGACGACGCTGCCCGGACTCGGGAGGCCGCCGCGCGCCTAAAGGGGCTGCCGAAGGCGAAAGTCGCCGCCACCTGGACGCCCTGGACGCACGGCCGGCTCGCCCAGGCCAGCGGCTACGGCGCCGGCATCCGCTCGCCCGGCTGGTATCACCACCTCTGGACCCTGTCCGGCGAGTCGGCCGACGGGGCGGGAACGGCCTTCCCCGAGGCGACGGCTGGGACCGATGGGTCGTTGGTGGCGCCGCGCTGGCTGGCGCGGGTGGCGCGGCTGCTGCGCGAGGAGGGGATCGACACCTCCTCGGCCGCGGTGATCGAGGCGACCCGGCTGGCCGAGGCGCTCGCCGCGCTGCGCGACGCCCCCGCGCCCGGCCTGGAGGAGCTCCACGAGGCGACGCTGGCCGTGCTCTGCGGCGGCAATGCGGCGCCGCTCGGCCTGGTCCACGACCGGCTGATCGTCGGCGAGGAGCTGGGCGCGGTGCCCGAGTCAACCCCGCGCGCACCGCTCCTGCGCGACCTGGAGCGCGAGCAGCGTCGCCTGCGCCTGCCCGCGCAGGCGACGGAGCGGACGCTCGACCTCGACCTGCGCCGCGACCTCGACCGGGACCGCAGCCACCTCCTCCACCGCCTGGCGCTGTTGGGCGTCGCCTGGGGACAGCGGCTGCCGGTGGACGGCAAGCGCGGCACCTTCCACGAGCTCTGGCGCCTCAGGTGGGACCCGGTGCTGGCGGTCGAGCTGATCGAGGCGGGCGTCTGGGGCAACACGGTCCGCGATGCCGCCGCCGCGCGTGCCCGCGACCTCGCCACGCGCTCGCCGAAGCTCAACGCTGCGGGCGGATCGTCCGCCCCGGAGCTGCCCGAGTTGACGCGGCTGGTCGAGGCGGTGCTGCTGGCTGATTTGCCCGAGGCCGTGCCTCAGGTCGTGGCGCAGCTCGAGTCGCGAGCGGCGCTCACGAGCGATGTGACCGCGCTCATGGCGGCGCTGCCGCCGCTGGTGAGCACGCTGCGCTACGGCAACGTGCGGCGCACCGATGCGGCGGCGGTGGCCCACGTCGTCGACGGTCTGGTCGCGCGCGTCGCTATCGGCCTGCCGCTCGCCTGCGCCTCGCTCGACGACGAGGCCGCGGCCGCCATGCGCGCGCAGATCGACGCCACGCACGCCGCCATCGGCCGCCTCGACCGCGCCGATCACGCCGCCACCTGGCAGGCGACGCTGCGGCGTCTGATGGACCAGGCCGGCCTGCACGGCCTGATCGCGGGCCGCGCCTGCCGGCTGCTGCTGGATGCGAGCGCGCTCGGCCCGGAGGAGGCGACGCTGCGGGCGGCGCGCGCGCTCTCGGTCGGGGAGGAGCCCGCCCGCAGCGCGGCCTGGGTCGAAGGCTTCCTGAGCGGCAACCCGCTCCTCCTGCTGCACGACGACGCGCTGTTCGCGGTGCTCGACGCCTGGATCGCGGCGGTGCCGGCCGATGGCTTCACGGCGGCGCTCCCGCTGCTGCGGCGCACCTTCGCCATCGTGCCGGCGGGCGCGCGCCGCCAACTGGGCGAACGCATCGCGCACGGCGCCCCGGCGCCGCGCGCGGGCGCCGTGGCGATCGAC
>JBHOQZ010001044.1:0-9767 GCA_042408635.1 Chloroflexota bacterium | reverse complement strand
CAGCGGCGTCGGCGGCGCCGCCCCGCGCAGCGCCGCGGCCGCCGCATAGGTCGAGACTTCGACCCGCTCGACGTCGGCTGCCTCGAACGGCTCCCGCTCGCGCAGCGCGAGCAGCGCATCCAGCGCGGCATGGTTGTAGCGGCAGCAGGCGTGCAGTTTGAAGTAGCCGCGCTCGATCTCCCAGTGCTCGCCCAGGCCTGCCATGAGCCGCGCCGGATCGAAGCGCTCCCCGGTGATCCGGCCGAAGACCGCGGCCGGCGCGTCGGGCTCCCCGGTGAACCCGGCCGCCGCCAGGCGCGCCGCCGTGAGGCCGAGCTGCCCGGCCGCCCCGGCGAAAGCATTTCGGACGCTCGCGCCCTGGTAGGCCGCCCCCCAGGAGGCGGCCAGCGTCAGACCCGAGGCGACGCGCACGGCCTCACCGAGCACGGCCCGGTCGTGCCCGAGCAGGAGCGCTGCCGCCGTTGCCGCGCCGAGCGCGCCCCAGGTGCCGTGCGGGTGGACGCCCACCCGAAGGGTCGTCGCCGCGCCGACCCGCGCCGCCACCTCGTAGCCAAGCGCGACCGTCCGCACGAACGTCCGGCCGCAGACGCCGAGCTGCTCGCCCAGCGCGAGCGCGAGCGGGATCACGTGGACGCCGGGGTGCCCACGGGCCGCGGCGTGTCCCTCGTCGAGCTCGGTTGCCGTGCCGGCCGCGCCGTGGACCAGTATCGCCCATTCAACCGTCGAGCGCGCCGCGCGGCCGACGATCGTCGCCTCGCCCGCGACGGGCGCGGCCGCCGCCAGCGACGCCTTCTCCCATAGCTCGAGTCCGCCGCAGCTCGCGCCCAGCGTGTCGAGCAGGACCAGACCCACCCGCTCCGCAACCGGAGGCGGCGGGTCCGGCGCGGCGTGGACGTGATCGAGCAACTCGTCGAGCGCCGAGGCCACGTCCACATTAGCGCGGGGCATCGCCGCCCCCCGTCCGGTGCCAGCAGCCAACGGCGCCGCGGGCAGTCGACGCGGGCACGTCAGTCCGCCAGCAGGCGGGCAATGCGGTGCCCGTCGCGGATCGCGTCGAGCGCGTCGCGCGGGG
This sequence comes from Chloroflexota bacterium, assembly GCA_042408635.1. GTDB lineage: Bacteria > Chloroflexota > UBA6077 > FW602-bin22 > JBHOQZ01 > JBHOQZ01. Next base: position 8,695 of record JBHOQZ010001044.1, on the reverse strand, counting down.
CGTAGCAGTCGCCCGCGCCGTGGAGCTCGAAGCCGGCGCCCGCCTCGACCAGCGCCTCGAGTTCGCGGTAGAGGGCGTCGTCGGCTTCGCCCGGCAGCGCCGCCACCACGTGATCGGCCGGGTCGAGGCGCTGCTCCGACCCGCCGTAGACGTTGGCGACGACCGGGCAGCCCGACTCGACCCGACGGAGCGCAGAATGGACGTGCACCGCGGCCCCCTTGCCGTAGATGCGCTGCTTGAGCGGGATGAGGCTGACGGCCGGCACGTCCGCCCCGATCGTGGCGTACGTGGTCAACACCGTCACGCGGCAGCCCGCATCGAGCAGCCAGTCGGCAAAGCCCGCACCCTTCCAGGTACCCGTCTCGTCGATCAGCAGCACGTGCCCGGCCACCCGGACTTCCTCGCGCAAGATCTCCTCGACGGTGAGCGCCCGGGTCAGGCCGGGGTAGGCCGGCCGGACCGGCCGTGCCCCCGTCGCGACGACGATGGCGTCGGGGGCGAGCGCCAGCAGCTCGGCCGCCGTCGCTTCGACGCCGAGCTGCACGTCGACGCCGAGCCGGTCGAGCATGTGCTGCCGCCAGCGGATCACTTCGGCGAAGTCGTGACGCTTGGGCAGCCGCAGCGCCAGGTTGATCGCCCCGCCGAGCCGATCAGAGCGCTCGAGGAGCGTTACGCGGTGCCCGGCCTCGGCGGCCGTGATCGCCGCCTCTAGACCGGCCGGCCCGCCCCCGACCACAACCACCCGCCGCGGGCGCCGCGTGCGGGGCGGAACCGCGAGGCCCCACGTTGCCTCGTAGCCGGCGGCCGGGTTCTGTAGGCATGTCATCGGCTTGTCGGCGTGGATCATGCCGACGCAGCCCTGGTTGCACGAGATGCAGCCGCGCACGTCGTCGGGCCACCCCGCCAGCAGCTTGCTGGGCAGCGCCGGGTCGGCGATCAGCGCCCGCGTCATCACCACCGCGTCGGCGTGGCCCTCGGCCAGAATGCGCTCGGCGTGCTCCGCACGCTTGATCCGGCCGACCGTGAAGATGGGCAGCGTGGGCACCGCCCGCCGGATCTCGCTCGCCAGGTAGACGAACGCCCCTTCGACGAAGCTCTCGTCGGGAATCATCGTCGGAAAGCTCGTCGTGTAGTTGCACTGGCTGATCGAGAGGTAGTCAACCAGTCCAGAGGCGGCCAACCGGCGCGCAACCTCCACCATCTCCGGCAGCGCCAGCCCCTCCGGCGCGAACTCGTCCCCGCTGAGGCGCACGCCGACGATGCGGTCCGGCCCCAGCGCCGCGCGCACCGTCTCGATCACCTCGAAGGCGAAGCGCAGCCGGTTGTCGAGGCTGCCGCCGTACTCGTCGCTGCGCCGGTTGCTGAGCGGGGACATGAACTGCTGGATTAGGTAGCCGTGCGCGGCGTGGACCTCGACGCCGTCGAAGCCTGCCGAGTCGACGAGGCGGGCTGCGCGGCCGAACGCTTCGACTACCTCGCGGATGTCGCGCCGCCCCATCGCGTGCGGCACCTCGCGGTTGAGCCCGCAAGGGATCGCCGAGGGGGCGTAGAGCGGCAGCCGGCTGCCGGCGCTGTTCGTCTGCCGCCCCATGTGAAGGAGCTGGACGACAGTCGGCAGCCCCTCGCCGACGGTCGCCTCGGCCAGCCGCCGGTACATCGGCAGCGCCGCCGGGTTGAACGCGCCGAGTCCGCGCGACGAAGGGAGCGAGTTGGGCAGCACGCGCGCACCCTCGATCACGCCGAAGCCGGCGCCGCCGCGGGCGCGGTCGCGGTGGTAGGCTATGTGGCGTTCGCTCGGCCAACCCGTCTCGCCCTCGCCGTAGTAGGCGGAGTGAGCCGAGTAGGTGATCCGGTTGCGGGCGACCCGCGGACCGAGCCGAAGGGGGCTGAACAGGTTGGGGTAGAGCGCACGGCCGGGCTGATCCATCGCCCGCACCTCCTGATCCAATCGCTCCCGCACGCCGCCCATGTCGTTGCGAGGCGGTGAGCGCGGGCACGGCGGCCGGCCTGCAGGCCGAGCGAGACGGGCCGGGCTAGAGCTCGCGGCGCAGGTACTCGCCGTAGCCGGGCTGGGCGACGATCTGCCGGTTCTCGGCGATGACGCGGCCGCGCAGGATCGTCTTCACCGGCCAGCCGCGCACCGTCAGCCCCTCGTAGACCGAGTAGCCATCGCCGACCTCGGGCATGTCGGCGGTGATCGTGCGCTCGAGATCGAGGTCGACCAGCGCGAAGTCTGCGTCGCTCCCCACGGCCATGGCGCCCTTCTTCGGGTAGAGGCCGAAGCTGCGCGCCGGGTTTCGGCTGGCGAGCCCCGCGATCTTCTCCAGTGGTAGGCCGCGCTGGTGGTGCCCTTGGTCGATCAGCAGCGCGAACTCGACCCCGATCCCCCCGAAGCCCAGCATCGTGCTCCAGAGGTCCTTGCCGCCCTTCTTGGCGAGCGGGCAGGGGATGTGGTCCCCGCCGTAGCAGGTGATCCAGCCCCGCTCGATCCCCTCCCAGAGGCGCTCCCGGTCCCATGCGCTCTGGATCGGCGGGCCGACCTTGGCGAGCAGACCGGCCGGTGCCTCCTTGGTGAGCGTGAGATAGTGGGCGACGCTCTCGACCACGGTGCCGGTCTCCGCCTGGAGCCAGCGCATCCGCTCGAGCAGGTCGACGCTGTGGCCCGAGCTGAGGTGGACGATGTAGAGGTTGCGCGTGCCCGCGATGTGGGCGAGGTGGAGCGCGCTCAGCACCGAGCTCGCCTCGGCGTAGCCGGGGCTCGTCTCGGCGAAGGCGGCGAGCGTGTGCTCGACGTTCGGCCGCGCCCGCAGCTCGGCGGCGGCGGCGCGGGCAATGTCCATGTTCTCGGAGTGGACGCAGACAAGGAGCCGGTCGGAGAGCTCGGCGAAGCGGCGGAACGTTTCGAGCAGGTCGGCGTCGTTGAGCGCGAGCGGATCGTCGACCTTGAACCGCGGGCCAATCTCGCCCTCGTACTGGCGGTAAAACTTCCAGGAGGTGACGCCCGTCTCGCGCACCGCCGCCTCGAACTCGTCCCAGTGGGCGCGGCGCAACAGCCCGAGCGAGAAGCCGAAGTCGATCAGGCTGACCCCGGCGGCCGCCTCGACCATCGCCATGATGGTGCCGAGGTAGCTCTCGGCGTGGCGGTAGTAGTTGACGATCGAGGTATAGCCGCCGAGCGCCGCAATCGCGGTATCGGTCTGGAAGTCCTCGAGGAAGGGGTTGTAGATGCCGAAATGGACGTGCGGGTCGATCGCGCCGGGGAAAACGTGGAGCCCGGTCGCGTCGATCGTCTGCTCCGCCTCGGGCGTGGTCGCCTCGTCGAAGAACCCCGCGATTCGGCCGCCACGCACGCCGACATTGACGCGCTGCACCCGCTCGTCGGGAAAGACGACCTCACCGTGCCTGATGACCAGATCGAGCACTCTGACCCACCTCCTGCCGCCAAATGCCGCGCCCTGTCTCGAACCTGCCCCGCTGCCGTGCCCCGTGGGACGCCGGGCTGCCGCGGCCGCGCCGCCTGGACGACGGCTGGCGCGGCAGCTCTCCCTAGCCCGCGTCTGCCCGGCACGTCTCGGGCCGGAGTGTACGACGCGCGTCCCGCGCTCTGCCACCAGACCTATCGCCGGGTGCCATCGAGCGCGAGCCGCGCCGCCTCGCGCCCGGCGACCCGCCCGAGCGCGGTCGCGGCGAGCAAGCCGTTGCCGGCCGAGTAGCCGGCCGCGCCGTCGCCGCTGATGCCCGCCGCCGTGCCCCCGCCCGCGTAGAGGCCGGGGATCGGCCGCTTACCGGGCCGGAGCACGCGCGCCCGCTCGTCGACGCGCAGACCACCCTGCGTGTGGAAGAGCGCCCCGCGCACCCGCACCGCACAGTACGGCGCGCGCAGCCCGCCCGGCGCGAACTGCGCCCGGCCGTGCTCATCCCTTGCTTCGCGGCGGGCCGCCCGGTCGTACGCCTCGACGGTCGCCGCCAGTGCCTCCGCCGGGAGGCCGAGGCACTGGGCCAGCGCCGCGAGCGTCGGCGCACTCTCCACCTTGCCCGCCGCGACCACCTCCTGGTAGCGCGTCGGCAGCGAACGGTTGTGGACGGTCTGGTCGTAGATCAGCCAGGCGTCGCCCCCCGGCTGGTGCAGGACCGCCTCGGTGAACTCCGAGTACCCGACCAGCTCGTCCCCGAAGCGCCGCCCATCACGGTTTACCATGACGGCGCCGTTGACAACGACCGCCCACGTCACGAGCGGTCCGTCCGGCCAGGCGACCGAGGCGTGACCCTGGTAGGCGGTCATGTGCCGCGTCTCGGCTCCAAGCGCAATCCCCCAGCAAATCCCCTCACCCGTATTTTGCGGGGAGCCGAAATAGAGCGCCTCCGCCACCGCCGGGCCCAGGTGCTCGCGCACCATGGCGCGGTTCGCGCCGAAGCCGTTGAGCGCGAGCACCACCGCCGCCGCGCCGATCTCGCCAACCTCGGTCTGCACGCCCGCCACGCCAACCTCGGCCGACGAGGCCGGCATCGCGGTGCCCTCGGCCACGGCCGGCCAGCTCGACTCCACCAGGCCCCGGACCGACACGCCCCGTCGAAACACGATGCCGGGGCGCGCCTCGACCGCACGCCAGAGCTGCGCCAGGAGCTCTGCGCCGTAGCCGCCCGGCGGGCCGTGCATCCGGTAACGGCTCTGTCCCGGATACAGCACGTCGGTGTGGCAGACGAGCTCGCAGCCGCAGGCGTCGACCAGCCAGTGGATGAGCGGCGCCGCCTCGGCGCAGAGGCACCGCGTCAGCGCCGGGTCGCTCTCGCCCCGGTTCTTGCGCTGGATGTCCTCGGCCATCAGCGCGGGCGAGTCGTCGAGCACGCCGACCGCGCGCTGGAAGCGCGTGCCCGCCGCCGGGATGAGCCCGGTCGAGCGCGCGGTGTTCGCGGTCGGGCCCTTGCTCGCATCGAGTAGGAGCACCCGAGCCCCAGCCTCGGCCGCGCTCAACGCTGCCACGCAGCCGCATGCCCCCGCGCCGACCACCACCACGTGGACGCCGTCGAACCCCTCGAGCCCGGCGCGCACGCTCAGACCTCACCGCCGGCTGCCCGGGCGGCGAGCCGCCGTTCAGTGTAGGGGATGATGCCGCCGGCGTCGAGGATGTCGCGCGAGATGCCGGTCAGGTTTAGGATCGGCTGCCGCTCGCCGGTCGTCAGGTCGCGCACCTCGCGCGCGGCGATGTCGACCTCCAACTCGTGCCCCTGGGCGAAGCCGGCCGTCGAGGGGACGATCACCGGCACCAGCCCGTTGTTGATCGCGTTGCGGAAGTAGAGGCGCGAAAACGCCTCGGCCACCACGACCGGCACGCCGGCCAGTAGCAGGGCGAAGATGGCGGTCTCGCGCCCCGAGCCCGCGCCGAAGTTCTTGCCCGCGACGATGATGTCCCCCGGCCGCACCTTCCGTGCGAACTCCGGGTCCGCGCCCGCCATCGCGAACTGTCCCACCTCGTCGTTGCGTCGGTCGAGGTACTGCCCCGGCAGGATCGCGTCGGTGGTGATGTTGTCGCCGAACTTCCAGACGCGCCCGCGGTAGACGCTCTCCATCACGCCCCCTCCAGGTACGGCCGCGGGTCGGCGATGCACCCCTCGACGGCCGAGGCGGCGACCGTCAGCGGATTGCCCAGGTAGATCTCCGCCTCGCGCGAGCCCATCCGACCTCGGAAATTGCGGGTCACCGTCCCGATCACCCGCTCGCCCGGCCCGACCACGCCCATGTGGACGCCCGCGCATGGCCCGCAGCCGGGCGCCTGGATCGTCGCCCCCGCCTCGATCAGCGCGGCGAGCGTCCCGTCGCGCGCGGCGGCGTCCTGCGCGTCGCGCGTGGCCGGCGTCACGATCAGCGGCACGCGCACGCGCCGGCCGCGCAGCACGCGCACGGCGGCGTGGATGTCGTTCAGCTTGGCGCCGACGCACGAGCCGATGTGCGCGACCGTCACCGGCGTGCCCTTCACCTCGCTCACCGACGCGATGTTGTGGACGTGGTGCGGCACCGTCACCAGCGGCTCCAGCGCGCCGATGTCGAAGCTGTGGACGCGGTGGAACTGTGCCTCCGGATCGTGGGCGAAGGTGGGGTCGGGCGGCAGCCCGTAGTAGTCCCAGGTCGTGGCGTCAGCGGGCACAATCGCGTTCTTGGCGCCCATCTCGATGCCGGCATTGCTGAGCACCGAGCGCTCGGCCATGGAAAGCGCGGCCAGCACCGGGCCAGCGAACTCAACTGCCCGGTAGGTGGCGAAGTCGCTCTTGAGGCGGCCGAGGATCGCGAAGTTGATGTCGCGCGCCATCACGCCGAGCGGCAGGTGCCCCTCGAGCCGGATGCACTCGGTCTCTGGCACCCGCAGCCAGACCTCGCCGGTCACCATCACGGTCGCCAGCTCGTTCGAGCCGATCGGCACGGCCACCGCCCCGGCTGCGCCGGCCGTGCCGCTGTGCGAGTCGGCGCCGGTGATGAGCGTGCCCGGCCGCGCCAGCCGGCGCTCGATCACGATGTTGTGGAGGATACCGTCGTACTCGTAGAAGTGGGTGAGACCCATGCCGCGCGCCCAGTCGCGCGTGATCTGGAGGATCTCGGCGTGGCGCGCATTGCCGGCCGGGATGAAGTGGTCGGAGACGAGCACGACCCGGTCGGGATCGAGCAGCCGCCCGCCCAGCCGCTCGATCACCGGCGCGATTCGGCGTGGGCCCGAGGAGTCGTTCATAATCATCAGGTCCACGCGCGCCCAGACCTCGTCGCCAGGCTGCACCGAATCGAGCCCGCCCGCCCGGGCGATGATCCGCTCCGTCACGGTCTGCCTACGCACAGCCCCCATTCCTCCTCCGGGGCCGGCCTGCCGGCCCGCTCAACGGCCGGTCCGGCCCCCTGTCGTGGCGCCCAGCGCCCGTATTTCGCCCAGCCCCGGCGCCCCAGCAGACCGCTCGCCCGGGATGGGGCAGGCAAACTACCGCGAACTCCGGTGCCATCGCGCCGATCGAGCCTACGCGCGGCCCTGATCGGGGCGAGGCTCGCGATCCGGCCGCGGCAGGTAACGCTCCTCCAACTCGCGGTACCGCGCGATGCCGAGTGCATCGTTCAGCTCGGCGAAGGTGGCCATCCGGTCGAGCAGCCGCTCGGTCGTGCCGGACAGGCGCAGCGTCGCCAACAGCTCGCGCGCGGCGTGGACGATGCGGCGGGTGAGCGCGTTTGGGAAGATCACGAGGCGGAAGCCGAGCCGCTCGAGCTCGGCCGCCGGCAGGAGCGGCGTCCGGCCGCCCTCGACCATGTTGGCGAGCAGTGGCACGCCGCGGAAGGCGCGCCCGATCGCTGCCAGCTCCTCGACGCTCTGGGGCGACTCGACGAACAGCACGTCGGCCCCGGCCTCGGCGTAGCGCTCAGCGCGCCGCAGCGCCTCGTCCAGTCCCAGCACGCTGCGCGCATCGGTCCGCGCCACGATCAAGAGATCGGGGCTGGAGCGCGCGTCGCGCGCCGCCCGCAGCTTACCGACCATCTCGTCGGCGGAGATCAGCTCCTTGCCCGACAGGTGGCCGCAGCGCTTCGGCGACGCCTGGTCCTCGAGCTGGATCGCCGCGACGCCCGCCCGCTCGTACTCGCGCACCGTGCGGATGACGTTGATCGCATTGCCGTAGCCGGTATCCCCGTCGGCGATCACCGGCACCCTGACCGCCTCGCTGAGGCGGGCGGCGCGCTCGGCCATCTCGGAGAGCGTCAGCAGCCCGAGGTCGGGCTGCCCCAGGATCGAGTACGAGGCGCCGGCGCCGGTGAAATACACTGCCTCGAACCCGGCCGCCTCAATCAGCCGCGCCAGCAGCGCGTCGTAGGCTCCGGGCGCCACCACGATCGGCCCGTGCGCCAGGCGCTCACGCAGGCGCTCACCCGTCCTCCGACCCACCACCCATGCACCTCACTCCACGCCAACCTACCGTGCCCTGCTCCCGCTGCTAGAGGAGCGGAAGGGCTGGTGCCGCACCTCGCTGCCGGACCCCCAGGATCCGGGGCAAGCGGGCCGGGCCGTCATTCTACGCTACTGGTCGACCGCGGCGCGGTCGATGCAGGCGACGTGGGTGATGATCACGCCGTTCAGGTCGGCGGCGGCGAGCTCCAAGCTGTTGGGGTAGCCCCAGGCCCGTAGGCGGTCGCCCACGCGCTCGGCCCGCGCCTCCGGGCGACGCGCGCTGCCGGAGCCGGAGACGATCAGCCGCCCACCCGGCGCCACGACGCGCTCCAGGAGCCGGGCGACGCAGGCCCGCTGCCGCGCCTCCGGCACGTACACGAGCTCCGTGCGCACGAAGTCGAAGCGTCTCGCGGCGGATCCCACGTCATCGCGTTGCCGACCCCGATGCGATCGGCCCACCCTGGCAGGCGCTGCCGCGCCAGTGCCGCGAGCCGCGCCGAGATATCGAGGCCATAGGGCTCGACCGTGTGGCCGTCCGCGCGCGCCCACTCGACCAGCGTTTCGAGCAGGTGGCCGTTGGCGCAGCCGACGTCGAGGAGCGTGCCGTCGCGGTCGATCGCCGCCGCGATCACGCGCCGCCTCCGCTCCCACCGGGCCGCGTCGGCGTTCGCGCCCGATTGCCGGCGCGGATCGCTCTCGGCCAGGTAGGCCGTCTCCAGCCGGTGGGTGTTCGCGGCGTACCAGGCCGCGTCCTCGGGCGTGATCGCGGGCGTCGCTTCGCTCTC
>JBHOQZ010001042.1:0-4151 GCA_042408635.1 Chloroflexota bacterium | reverse complement strand
CTCGCGCAGCCCGAGCCGGTCCACCGTCGCCAGCAGCTCGGCGTAGCCGGGCATGCCGGGGCTGGCCGAGCCGGCCAGCGCGAGTTGGTGCTCGGGGATCAGCCCGCGCTGCTTGAGCGCGCCGAACGCCTCGACCAGCCGCGGCACGTTCTTGCGCGTGCTGAGCGTGCCGATGCAGAACACGAAGGGCCGCCTCAAGCCGTAGCGTTCGCGCGCCCCTGCGAGCGCGGCGCGGTCGAGCGGTCGCCCGAAGAGCGGATCCACGCCGGGGTAGATCACGCGCACGCGCTCGGGTCCGATGCCGTACCAGTGGGCGATCTCGCGGGCGGAGGCGTGCGATATCGTCACGATCGCGCGCGCCCGGCGTGCCGCCGCCGCGACCACGGTCGTGAAATAGCGCAGCCAGAGCGCCGGGTAGTGCTCCGGGAAGCGCAGGTAGATCGTGTCCATGATCGTCAGGATGAGCGGCCGGGGCGGCAGGACCGGCGCCAGGAACGACGGCGCGTGCAGGATGTCGACGTCGGACGCGCGCGCGTGGAGCGGCAGGGCTGTCTGGAGCCAGAGCGCCTCGTGGAGCGCCCGCGCCACCCGCCGGGCCCGCGAGCGCGGGCGGCGGGCGATCCGGTCGGCACTCACCGTGCGCAGCCGCACTTCGGGCCGCTGCCTCAGCGCCGCCAACAGTCCGAAGCCGTAGGTCGCCGTGCCGCCCCCGATGTGCCGGGGCAGCGTCATGTCCATCAGCACGCGGATCGGCGGCGCGGGAGCCGTGCCGCGCGTCGGCTGCTCATCGGTGACCGCCGCCCGGGCCGGCCGAGCGACATCTATGCTAGCCGACATGCCTGAGCACGGCCGGGCGCCGGGTGTGCCAGCCGGTCAGGCGCTCGTAGCGGTGGGCGGCGCGCAGCACGCCGGCCTCGTCGAAGGGCGCACCCACGAGCTGGAGGCCGATCGGCAGCCCGTCGGAGGCGAAGCCGCAGGGCACCGAGATCGCCGGCAGCCCCGTGAGGTTGAACGGGCTGGTGAAGCGGGTCGAGACGGCGCGCGCGTCGGTCACCTGCTCACCGAGCGTCACAGCGGCGTCGCCGATCGGGAAGGCGGGCACGGGCGCGGTCGGCGTGGCGATCACGTCGGCGCGCTCGAACGCGGCGCGGAAATCCTCGCGCACCAGCCGGCGCACCCGCTGCGCCTGGACGTAGTCGACCCCCGTGACGAGGAAGCCGGCTTCCAGCCGCTCGCGCACGTCCGGTCCGTAGTCGTCGGGTCGCTCGCCTAGCCAGTGCTGGTGGATCGCGCTCGCCTCGGAGGCGATAATGGCAGTGAGCGCGCGCGGCGCCAGGTCGATGTGCGGCAGGTCGAGTTCGACCACCTCGGCGCCGTCCGCCGCCAGGCGCGCCACCGCCGCCTCGACCGCGGTGCGCACCTCGTCGCCCGCCCCGTCGAGGAAGTAGGCGCGGGGCAGGCCGATCCGCAGCGGCCGGCGCTCGTCGCCTCCCTGATCCGGCTGATCGAGCGGGGAGAGGTAGTCGGGGACGGCTCGGTCGACGCAGCAGGGGTCGCGCGGGTCGGGCCCGGCGATCACCTGGAGCAGGACAGCGGCGTCGCGCACGCAGCGCGCCATCGGACCGGGGTGGTCGAGCGACCAGGCGAGCGGGAAGACACCGTACTTGCTGACGCGGCCGAACGTTGGCTTGAGCCCGACGATGCCGCAGAAGCTCGCCGGCAACCGCACCGAGGCGCCAGTGTCCGTCCCCATCGAGGCGAGGCCCGCGCCGACCGCGACCGCCGCCGCCGAGCCGCCGCTGCTGCCGCCGGGCACGCGGTCGGTGCGCCAGGGGTTGCGCGTCGCGCCGTGGTGGGGGTTGGTCGTGGTGATGCCGTAGGCGAACTCATGCAGGTTTGTCTTGCCGACCAGGATCGCGCCCGCTGCCGCCAGCCGCTCCGTCACCGTCGAGTCGCGGTCGGGGACGTGGTCGGCCAGGATGCGCGAGCCGGAGGTGGTCCTTAGGCCGCGCGTGTCGAAGATGTCCTTGAGCGAGATTGGGATGCCGTGGAGGGGTCCGCGATAGCGCCCGGCCGCGATCTCCGCCTCGGCAGCGCGCGCCGCCGCGCGGGCCGCCTCCTCGGTGCGGGTGATGAAGGCGTTCAGGTGCGGCTCGGTCGCCGCCAGGCGCGCCAGCACCGCGTCGGTCAGCTCGACGGGGGAGAGCTCGCCGCGCTCGATCAGCGGTGCCAGCTCGGAGATCGTCCGGTCGGCCAGCGCCGTATCCACCGTTGCCATCGGCCTACCCCCCTCCCCGCGCTCCCGGCGCGGGCTCGGCGCCGCACCCGTCGGCCTCGCGGAACGCTGCCGTGAACACGGTCGCCGGCTCCGGCTCGAAGATGCCGGCGGCACCGACGTGCTCGGCCCCACGCACGGCCGCGCGCAGCGACGCCATCTGGCCGACCAGGAGATTGGCCCAGCCACTGATCCGCTCCGCCTCCTCGGCCGAGACGGGCAGCCCGGCGCTCGCCAGCCGCCCCCGCAGCTCTTCAACCGTCAGCTCCATGCCGCTCCCACCTCCCCCTCTCGACTCGCCCGCACCCGATCCGCGCCCTTGCCTCCGCGATAGCCGCGGAGGCGACGGTTCCGGGGTAGCCGCTGCATCGAGCGGCATTATAGCGAGGGCGGGGTGGGCGCCGGATCACGCAGACTACCACCCGGCGCCCGCGCGAGCACGTCGAGTTGGTGCGCGATGTAGACGAGCTCGCCGCGGGCGATCTGGCGACGCCGCTCCGCCGCCCAGGCCGCGAGTGCCGCCAGATCGGGCCCGTCGCGGCCGGGTCGGGCCCGCCGCGTCAGCGCCCGCTCCACCGTGTCGACGATGTAGCCCAGGAAGAACGCCTCGTCCGCCGGGTAGCCGGCCGTGATCCCGTTGGCGGCGGCCGCAAAGACGACCCAGTCGGACGAGCCGGCCGCGACCACCTCCGCCCCATGCCCGCGCAGGCGCGCGATGAGCCGTCGGCCCGCGCGGCTGCCGTCGCGGCCCGCCCCGCGCATCGTCGCGTGGTAGAGCGCTTCGATGCGCGCGTCGAGCGCCGGCTCGACCGGCGGCTCGAAGATCGTGGCGCCGTCGAAGGTCAGCGTGAGCCAGGCCAGCCCGCCCGGCCGCAGGGCGGCCAGCAGCGGTGGCAGGGTCGCGTCGATGTCGACGAGGTCGAGGAACGCGTGCGCGATCACCAGCTCGAAGGCGCCCCGGCTCGTCGGCTGCCGCAGGCGCGCCACCGCGTCGGCCACCTCGAAGCGCACCCGCCAGTCGCACGCGCCACGCCTCAGCCGCAGCCCCGGCACCACGCCCCCATTCGCCTCGTCCGCGGGCCTAGAGCGCGCGCCGTCCGCGGGTGCCGAGGTAGCCTGACCGCCGTGGCCGGGAGCCGCCGGTTGGCAGCCACATCCCTCGTGAGCCGGAGCGCTCGGCGCACGGGCACCCGCCGCAGCATCCCGACGGTGCTGCGAGCCGAGGGGCTCACCGCGAGGATCGCCCGGCACCCCCGTCAAGCGCCGAAGGCGGCGGCGCGCCTCCGCCACGAGCGCGGGATCCCGCTCGACCGCGGTGTAATCGACCCGCCCGCCGAACGCCGCCGCCCCGTCCCCCAGGCCGCTGGGCTCCGCCTTGGCCGGCGCTGCCGCGCGCAGCAGCCGCTCGACCATGGTGCCGATCCCCGCGCCCAGCTCCAGCACCCGCAGCGTCCCATCGGGAGCGACGACCGGGTCAACCGCTGCCCTCGCCACCGGCGAGCGGCCACGCAGGGCCGCGAGTTCGCGCACCAGGCGGTGCCAGACGCCGACGTTGAGCGCGCGGTTGTCCACCGTCACCTTCGCCGCGAGATAGCGCGCGAAGTCGGCAGCCACCCCGCTCATGGGCCTCCTCCCGCGCCGTTGCCGGCCGCGCTGGACGCCGACGGGAGACGGCACACCGCGCCGGCGCACCCCATGCGGTTGACCGAGCGATTCGACTGCCGACTGGCAACCTGGCGCGTGCCAGGCTCGGAAGCGCGGATCATCGGCCGGCCAGGCGGAGCAGGAGCGCGCGCACCGCGGCCGCGCTCTCCGACCAGGTGGGGTGACGTTGGAAGCGCGCCAGCGCGGCCAGGCTCATGCGGCGCAGCCGCTC
>JBHOQZ010001040.1:0-7453 GCA_042408635.1 Chloroflexota bacterium | reverse complement strand
GGCGCAGCGAGGTCGTCGCCGGCCTCAACGCCGGCGACGTGGTCGCCACCTCCGCGGTCGAGACCCTCAACGACAACGACCGGGTGACCGTGATCGGCGGTGAGGGTGCGCCGGCCGGCGGTCAGGGTGGCACGCCGGGCGGCGCCGCTCCCGCCGCCTCGCCGGGCGCCTCGCCGGCCGCCTCTCCCGCGGCCGGACAGTAGCCGGCACCGCAATCGCCGAACGCGAATCGAGCGCCCCGAGCCACCCAGGCCCGGGGCGCTCGCTCGTTGTGGCGTTGGCCCTGTCGCCGCGCGCCGAGCTCGCCGCGAGCCGGGCGATCAGCGCCTGCCGGTTCGCGCCGCTGGTCGAAAGGCAGGCTAGGGCGCGGCGGGCTCGCCGGGGTCCGAGCGATCAGCGCGGCAGGTAGACGTCCGTCGTCCCCTCGTAACCGCCGTACTTCGCGTAGACGGTTCCGCCTTGGACGCCGCCCACCTGGGCCGGGAAGAGGGCGTTGCCGACCGAGACGCCCTCGGCGTCGGTCGGCGGGAACTCGTAGGTGCCGAAGCTCACGAACGCGCCGGAGACGGGTTGCCCGTCGAGCGTCACGCGCACCGCGATCGTCGCCTGCACCACCGCCGTGCCGCCGTTCGAGCCGCCGATGCGGGCGCCGTGCGCGGGCAGGTAGACGCCAGGCACCGGCCCCGGACCGGTCGGGAACTGCTGGCCGATCGAGTCGATGCTGCTGAGGCTGTTGGGGTCGAGCGAGCCCGGGATCGCGTTGATGCCGGGCGAGTACGGCGCCGGCCAGACGGGCGTGATCATCCCCCCGCTGCCGTCGTCGCCGGTGTTGTGCGTCGGATACGGCGCGATCAGCGCCGGTGAGAAGGCCACCGGCGTGACCTCGACGACGCGGGCATCGATCTTGAGGCCCGACGGCGCGGTCTGGCCGAGCGCCACCGGGGTGGCCGAATCGGCGACCAGCGCGAGCGCGAGGAGGCACGCCGTGGCAAGATGGGCGAGGCGGCTCATGCCGTTCATCAGCTCATTCTCCTGAATGCTTGACGCGGACACACCGAACCATCATACCGCGTCGGCTCTGAGGTGCCAATTCTGTGCATGTGTGCCTGGATTACACCCCGGCCCTGCGGCAGGGCGCCGGGGTGGCCCGCTACGCGCGCGAGTTGACCCGACACCTGCTCCTGGCCGCCAGACCCGGCGACCGCTACACCCTGCTCTACACGGGGCGCCGCGAGCCGCCTGGAGCGTTCCCGCGCGGCGCGGGCGGGCAGCGCATCGCGCGCGACGACCGCCTCTGGCGCCTGCTCCTGCTGCTCACGCACGCGAGCTTCGCCCCGCCCGCCGATCGGGTCGCACCGGGCGCCCAACTCTACCATGGCACGAACTGGGCCGCCCCGCGCTTCCGCCGCCTGCCGACGGTGATCACGGTGCACGACACGACCTTTCTCACCCACCCCGACTGCCACACGCCTGCCAGCCGGCTCTACCTGGCGCTGGCCGCGCGCGCCAGCGTCCGCCGGGCCACGCGCATCATCGCGGTCTCGCAGGCGACCGCGGTGGATACGGTGCGCTACCTCGGCGCCGACCCGGACCGGGTGCGCGTCGTCCACGAGGGAGTAGACCCGCGGTTCCGCCCGCAGCCTGAGGCCGAGGCGCACGCGCACGTCGCGGACCGCCTCGGGCTGCGCCGGCCCTACGTGCTGTTCCTCGGCACGCTCGAGCCGCGCAAGGACGTCGACGTCCTGGTGCGCGCGTTCGAGCGGCTGGCGCCGGACCACCCTGACCTGGAACTCGTGCTGGCGGGCGCGAAGGGCTGGCGCGCGGACGCGCTGCTGCGCCGGATCGAGGCATCGCCCGTCCGCGGCCGCATCCGGCGGCTCGGCCACGTGCCGGACGAACACCTGCCGGCGCTCTACACCGCCGCCGCGGTGTTCGCCTACCCGAGCCGCTATGAAGGGTTCGGGCTGCCGCCGCTGGAGGCGCTCGCCTGCGGCACCCCGGTCGTCGCGGCCGACGCCGCCTCGCTGCCCGAGGTGGTGGGGGCTGCCGGCAGCTTGGTCCGTCCCGGCGACTCGGAGGCCCTGGCCGCTGCCCTCGACCGGTTGCTGCAGCCGGGGGCCCGCGCCGCCCTCGCCCCCCACGCCAAGGAGCAGGCGAGCCGCTTCACCTGGACGCGCGCCGCCGACGCCACCCGCGCCGTCTACCGCGAGGCGGCGGAGCAGGCGGCGCGCTGACGCCGGGCGCAGTGGCTGGCGGCCGGAAAAACGGGCGGAGGCGGCCATGACTGCCGGTGCCCGCCTCCGCTTCGCTGTCGCTAGGCTTGGGGTAGCCGTGCGAGGACGTGTCAGTCGCCAGCGGCGACGTCGGCCCCCTCACGCAGCGAGCCCACCGGCTGACCGGCGGCGCGGCGGCGCAGGCGCGGGAACCGCAGCTTGCGCACTGCGAGTTGGAAGTCGTCGAAGTAGGTGTACATCACCGGGACGACGAACAGGGTCAGCAGCGTCGATGTCAGCACGCCGCCGAGCACGACCACCGCCAGCGGCGCCCGCGTCTCGGCGCCCGACTCGAACTTGAGGGCGAGCGGCAGCATGGCGAAGACGATCGTGGCCGTGGTCATGATGATCGGCTTCAGTCGCGTCGGTCCCGCCTCCAGCAGTGCCTGGAGGCGTTCATGGCCGCGATCTCTGAGCGTGTTGGTGTAGTCGACGAGCAGGATGCCATTCTTGGCGACGATGCCCATCAACATCACCATGCCGATCATCGAGAAGATGTTGAACGTATTGTCCGTCACCAGGAGCCCGCCGATGGCGCCGATGAGCGCCATGGGCAGGGCGAACATGACCGAGAGCGGGTGCAGCCAGCTCTCGTAGAGCGCCACCAGCAGCATGTAGATGAGCAGGATCGAGAGCGAGAGCGCCGAGAGCAGCGCCGTGATCGCCTGCTCGAGTTGCTGCACCTGGCCAGCCAGCGTGTAACCGTAACCGGGCGGCATCGGCACCTGCGTCATCGCCTGGCGGAAGTCCTGCGCCACCTCGCCAAGCGGCCGCCCGGCCGGCGGCACCGAGCCGTTGAGCGTGACGACGCGCTGGCGGTCCTGCCGCACGATCTGCGACGGGCCGAGCGCTCGCTCGAACTTCGCCACCGCGCCAAGGCGGACCACATTGCCCGTGCCGGACGGCACGTTGGTGCCGGTCGCCGCCAGGCTGCCCGTGGTGATGAGTGGAATGTCGGCGAGCTTGTTGAGGTCGAGCCGATCGGAGTCCTCGGCGATCAGCATGATGTCCATCTGATCGCGCCCCTGCGGCTGGAACTGGCTCACGACCGTCCCGCCGACGCTCGTGCGCACAGCCTGCGCGACCTGCTGGGCGTTGATGCCCAGATCCGCCATCTTGGCGCGATCGAGCGTGACGCGCAGCTCGGGCAGTGCGGTGTTGGCGTTGTTGCGCACATCCGCCACGCCGGGGATGCCCTTCATCGTCTGCTCGACGCGGTCGGCGATCTCCTGGAGTGTCGTCAGGTCCTCACCGTAGAGGCGGACGAAGAGGCCACCACCACCGCCGCCGCCGAAGAACGGGCTGTCGACTGAAAACTGCACGGAGGCGCCGGGTGCCAGACGGGCTGTCTGACTACGAAGCTGGGCCATGATCTCCCAGACCGAGCGTTCGCGGTAGTGGCTGGCCTCGTTCGGGTCGGCCAGGCCGAGGCGGCTCGCCACCCAGCCGATCGGATCAGGGTGCGCCTTCTCCTTGAGCTGGACGGTGATGCTGCCCTGGTTCGAGCCGCTGGCGCCGAAGCCGCCGCCGACGCCGACCGAGGTGAAGATGCCCTCGACCTCGGGCGTGCGTTTGAGCGTCGCCTCGATCTGCCGCATGACTTCGTCGGTCGCGGTCAGGCTCGTGCCGGCGGGCATTTGGAGGCTGACGCGGAAGACGCCGTCGTCCTCTCCCGGCGCGTACTCGGTGCCGATCAGGCGCAGCGGGAAGACCGAGAGCGCGGCCAGTAGCAGCCCGAGGCCCGTCAACACGATCAGCGGCCGATGGTGCAGGGCCCAGTTGAGCCCACCCCGGTACATCGCGCCGAGCCCGACGAAGCCGCGCTCCCAGGCGGCGGAGAATCGCTCCCAGAGATTGCGCGGCTGCTCGTCCTCTCGGTGCTCGTGCGGCTTGAGCCAGCGCGAGGCGAGCATCGGGGTGAGCGTGAACGAGATGAACAGCGAGAAGAGGGTCGCGGCCGCGATCGTCAGCCCGTATTCCTTGAATAGCTTGCCGACGTTGCCCTGCATGAACGCCACGGGCAGGTAGACCACGACGTCGCAGAGGGTGATCGCGATTGCGGCCAGGCCGATCTCGGAGCGTCCCTTGAGCGCCGCGATCATCGGCGATTCCCCGAGGGTGAGGTGCCGGTGGATGTTCTCCAGCACGACGATGGCGTCGTCGACCAGGATGCCGATGCAGAGCGCGAGCGCCATCAGCGTGATCGTGTTGATGCTGAAGCCGAGCATCCACATCACGAGGAAGGTGGAGACGAGCGAGGTCGGGATCGCCAGCAGCACAATCACCACGTTGCGCAGCGTGTGCAGGAACAGCAGCAGCACGAACCCGGTCAGCAGGATGGCGAGCCCGAGGTCGAACTGCACCGCCTGGAGCGACTTACGCGTGAAGCGGGAGGCGTCGTTGGTGATGATCAACCGCATGTCAGCCGGGAGCTGGCCGCGCAACTGCGCCAGCGTCGCCTGGATGTCGTCGGCGACCTGGAGGGTGTTGGCGTCGGACTGCTTGGTGATCGAGATACCGACGGCGTCCCGGTCGTTGTAGCGCTGGAGGCGCGTGATCTCCTTGTAGCCGAGCTTGACCTCGGCCAGGTCACGCAGGTAGATGCGCCCGCCGTTGGGGCCGATTGCGATCACCAGCCGGCCCAGGTCCTCGGGCGTCTGGTACTGGCCGGTAGTGCGGACGTTGATGTTCTTGGCACCCTCCGCGATCGAACCGGCCGGCAACCCGACGTTCTCGCGCTGGAGCGCCGCCTGGATCTGCTGGACCGACACGCCGTAGGCACTCAGCTTGTCGTAGTCGACCGAGACCGTCACTTGCTGCTGGAGGCCGCCGATGATCTGCACGTCGGCCACGCCCAGCACCGAGACGAGGCGCGGCACGATCAGCTTGTCGGTCAGCTCGTAGATCTGATCGAGCGGCCGCGACGAGCTGGTGACTGCCATCTGGAAGATCGGGCTGGCGTTCGGATCAGCCCGGTTGACCGAGATGCTGGTGACGTCGGCCGGGAAGCGGGAGCGGATCGCCGCGATGCGCCGGTCCGCGTCGACCGCCGCCTGGTCGACGTTCGCGCCCTCGACGAGCTGGAGGCTGACGAAGGTGCGCCCCTCCTGCGAGGTCGAGCCGAGGCTAAAGACGCCCGGCACACCGGCGAGGCCGTTCTCCGCCACCTTGGCCACCAGCGTCTCCATGTCCGTCGGCGAGGTGCCGGGATAGACGATATTGACGCCGACGAACGGATAACTGATGTTAGGTAGCCGGTCGACCTTCATGAGCCGCATTGCGACCAGCCCCATGATGACCAGGGCGATAATCAACATGAGGATCGCGAGCGGCCGCTTGATGGCGATCTGCGTCAACGACATTCCGTGCTCCTTGCCCGCTGCACTGCCCCCGGGATGCGCTTGATCTCCGCGCACACGCTCGCGCGCACGGGCGCGGACAACCGGGCTGGTGCTTTCGACGCTAACAGGAGAATGTGAGGAGTTTATGAAGATCCTACCTAGCAGCCGCGGCTAGCATACCACCCGCCGCTTGCACCGAGCAAGGAAGCACAGGAGCAGCGCAGCTCCGCGCCCCGCCGGGCGTCCGGCTATCGGCGCTTGCTGGCCTCCTGACCCTCGGCTATGCTACACGCAGAAGGGAAGGAGGCTGCCGTGAACATCATCGTCGCTGTGAAACAGGTGCCCAACCCCGACACCCCTGCCAATCAGTTCAAGATCGACGATGCCGCCAAGAAGCTCGTGCCGCCGGCCGGCGTACAGATGGTCATGAACGGTTACGATGAGAACGCCGTCGAAGCGGCGCTCCAACTGCGCGAGGCCAAGGGCGGCAACGTGACGGTGATCACCCTGGGGCCCGCCTCGGCGCGCGAGACGCTCAAGCGGGCAATCGCCATGGGCGCCAACAACGCCATCCTGATCGACGAGCCGGCGCTCTACGACGGCGATAGCTTCACCACCGCCTACGCGCTCGCGAAGGCGATCGAGAAGGTTGGCCCCTTCGACCTCATCCTCTGCGGCCGCCAAGCGTCCGACACGGATGCCGGCCAGGTCCCGATGGGGATCGCCGAGCTGCTGGGGCTGCCGGGCGTCACCCCGGTCCAGAGGCTGGAGGCAGACGGCAGCACGGTGCGCGTCGAGCGCATCATCGAGGACGGCGCCGAGGTGCTCGAGGTGCAGCTCCCGGCGGTGATCGCGGTCTCGAGCGAGATCAACACGCCGCGCTACCCACCCTTGCGCGGCATCATGCAGGCCGGCCGCGCCCAGATCCCCGTCTGGAAAGCGGCCGACCTCGGCCTCGACCCCGCCAAGCTCAAGCCGCGGGTGACAACCCAGCGCCTCTATCAGGCGACGCGCGAACAGAGGTGCGAGTTCGTCGAGGCCGATTCGGCCGCCGAGGCCGGCGTGAAGCTGGCGCTCAAGCTGCGCGAAGCCAAGCTGGTCTAAGGGGGAGGGGAGCAGGATGCCCAAGCAGAATGGCGTGCTGATCGTCGCGGAGACCCTGGGCGCGAACCTGGCGACGGTCAGCTTCGAGCTTCTCGGCGCCGCCCGCAAGATCGAGGGCGCCGTCTCGGGTGGGGTGCAGGCCGCCCTCATCGGCTCGGGCGTCGCCCCGCTGGCCGAAGGGCTGGCCGAGCACGGCGCCGAGGTCGTCTACGTGGCCGACGATCCCGCGCTCAGCCCCTACCAGGCCGATGCCTGGCTGGCGGCACTCCAGGCGATCGTTCAGCAGGCGCAGCCAGGCGCGATCTTCCTCGCCCACACCCCGACCGGCCGCGAGCTGGGGCCGCGCCTCGCCTTCCGGCTCGACACCGCGCTCGTCACCGACTGCATCGACGTCCGGCAAGACGGCGACCGCGTCGTCTTCGTCAAGCCCGTCTTCGGCGGCAACGCGACCGGCGATTTCACGGTCGCGACCTCGCCCCAGATGGCGACCATCCGCCCGCGCTCGATCGAAGCGACCGAGGCGGTGGCAGGTCGGCCGGCCGAGATCGTCAACGTGGCGGTCACGCTCCCCGAGTCGGCGCGGCGCGTCAAGGTCGTCGGCGTGAACCAGGCGGCCGGGGCGGCCGGGCCGAAGCTCTCCGACGCCAGGGTCATCGTCTCGGGCGGCCGCGGCATTGGCGGCCCCGAGAACTGGCACTACATCGAAGAGCTGGCGGACGCCCTCGGCGCGGCGGT
>JBHOQZ010001036.1:0-2910 GCA_042408635.1 Chloroflexota bacterium | reverse complement strand
CCGCCGGGTCGGCGGCTGCAGTGGGCTCGTCGGCCGGCCCCGGCTCGGGGGCGTGGAGCGCCACGGCCGGCGCCGCCGGCGCGGAGCGGTCCGCCGGCGGGCGCGGTTCGTCGACTCTCATATCCGTGTCATCTTGCATCTTGCGTTCCATTGTACATCGCGCCGCCGCGCCGGCCATGGCCTGAACGCGCCGACTGGCGCCGGCCAGGCTCACGTGCCTGGCCGGCGCCAGTCGACCGGTTGTGTGCAGCGACTAAGGGATCAGGCCCGCACGGCCGCGCGGAGCTGGATGCCGTACGGGACGGGCATCTCGCCGACAGGTACCTCGATCAGCGTCGGCTCGTTCGCCTTGAGCGCCTCGGTGATGGCGGTCTCGAGGTCGGCGCCGGTCTGGCAGCGGCGGCCGGCGATCCCGAACGCCTCGGCCAGCTTGACGAAATCAGGGTTGGTCAGGTCGGAGGCGATCGTGCGCTCGTTGAACTGCCGCCGCTGGATGCGGCGCACGTTGCCGTAGGCGTTGTCGTTGAAGACGACAGCCACCACGCCGATCTTGTGGCGCGCCGCCGTGGCCAGCTCCTGCACCTGGAACATGAAGCCGCCGTCGCCCGCGATCGAGACGACTGGCCGGTCGGGGTTGGCGACCTTGACGCCGAGCGCGCAGCCGTAGCCGAAGCCGAGCGTGCCCTGGTAGCCGGGCGACACGAACGTCCGCGGCTGGTAGACAGGATACCCCTGGCTCGCCCAGTAGCCGACCTGCGTCATCTCGGAGACGAAGATGCCCTCGTCGGGCAGCGCCCGGCGGATCGCCATGCCGAACTCGGCCTGCGGATTGATGCTCATCACCTTCTCCCGCGCCCGCTCCTTGAGGGCAAGCAGCTCGTCGCGGCGGGAGGGGCGCTGGCGGTTGGAGCGGCCGAGTTCGTTGAAGAGCTGGAGCAGCGCGGGTTTGGCGTCGGCCTCGATGCCGATCGTCGGCCGGACGATGCGACCGATGTCCTCGGGGTCGACGTTGATGTGGATGAGCTTGTGGTGACCCTTGATGCCCCACTCGGCCGTGGCGGGCTCGAGGAAGCGCGTGCCGACCGCCAGCACCACGTCGGCCTGCTCGAGCAGGAGCGCCGAGGTGATCGGGTACTGCGCCAGCTCGTGGCGGTCGGAGAGGGAGCCGCGGCCGTTGCGCGACTGGACGACCGGCGCCTGGAGCGCCTCGGCGACCTGGCGCAGCTCCTCCCAGGCGCCCGAGGCCAGGATGCCGCCGCCGACGAAGATGACCGGGCTCTCGGCCTGGCCCAGGAGCTGGGCGGCCTGGCGGATGAGGTCGGGATCGCCCTGCGGGCGCGTGCCGCGGGCCGGCTCCATCAGCTCGACGTCGGCGCGGGCGAACAGCACGTCGGGCGGGATCTCGATCTCGACCGGGCGCGGGCGGCCGCTGCGCAGCTCGCGGAACGCCTCGTGGACGAGCCGGGGGATGTCCTGCGGGCGCATCGCCCGGCCCTGCCACTTCGTCACCGAACTGATCATCTGCATCTGATTGGGGATCTCGTGGAGGAGGCCGCGCCCCGCCTCGATGTGCTCGGACTGGACCTGGCCGGAGATGCATAACACGGGCGAGTTGCACGAGTACGCGGTCGAGAGCGCGGCCGAGGCATTGAGCAGGCCCGGCCCCGGCACGACCATGCAGACGCCCTCGCGCCCGGTGGTCCGGGCGTAGCCGTCGGCCATGTAGGCCGTGGCCTGCTCGTGGCGCGGCCAGTAGACGATGATCTCGCCGCGCGCCTGGGCGTCGTAGAGCGCGTCGAACGCGCCGTCGAGTTGAACGCCGGGCAACCCGAAGATCGTGTTGACGCCCTCGCGGATCAGCGATGCGACCAGAGCCTGGCCGCCGGTCATCTCGGCCACGTACCGTCCCTCCCCTATGCACCACCATACGCCACAACCGGGTGCCCGGAGCACCCGCCCAGGTGGTGGTCTGCGTCGGTGCGGCGCCATCGCCATCGCCGCGCCGCCTACCCCAGCCGACGTCGGCTCGAAGTATAGCGTACGCGTCTGGTTACCGGCGCGGTGTACCATTGAGGACCAGGTGCAGGCGAGGAGGGGTGCTGTGGCGTGGCGGTTGGCGGCGTCGGTGTTGTCGGCGGACCTGACGCGGTTGCGCGAGCAGGTGACCGCGCTCGCGGACACGGGCCTGGTCGACCGGATCCAGGTCGACGTGATGGACGGGCAGTTCGTCCCCAACATCAGCTTCGGACCGCTCCTCTTCGAGGCGCTCAGTCGGCTGACGTCGCTCCCCCTGGAGGGGCACCTGATGATCGAGGCGCCCGCGCGCTACTACGAGCGGTTCCGGGACGCCGGCGCGCGGAGCCTGATCGTCCACTGGGAGGCGTGCCCGCACCTGCACCGCGATATCCAGACGATCAAGGGGTTGGGGCTGCGCGCGGGCGTGTCGATCAACCCGGCGACGCCGGCCAGCTTCTTGAGCGAAATCCTGCCCGACCTCGACCTCGCGCTCGTGATGACCGTCAACCCCGGCTTCGGCGGCCAGGCGTTCATCCCGGCGGCGCTTGGCAAGGTGCGGGAGCTGCGCGCGCTGGTGCAGGCGCGGGGCCTGGCGACAGAGATCGAGGTGGACGGCGGCGTCAACCCGCAGACGGCGCCCGCCTGCGTCGACGCGGGCGCCGATGTGCTCGTGGTGGGGACGGCGCTCCTGCCGGCCCAGGGCACGATCGCCGAGGCGGCGGCGGCCCTGGTCCGCGCCGTCGGGGAGCCGCCGGAGGTGACGCGCTGGGCGTGATCGGGCTGATCACCCGCGCGGCTGGCAGGTTGACCGGGGTGGTCAGGGTGCTTGGCCCGTTGGTCGGCCGACTGATTGAGGTTGCGGAATCAACGGGGGAATGCGTTCGACGGGCTGAA
>JBHOQZ010001032.1:0-13994 GCA_042408635.1 Chloroflexota bacterium | reverse complement strand
CCGCCGGTGGGAAGGGCACCACGCGGGCGAGCTCGTCACGCAGGTTCTTCACGCCGTATCACCTCCCTCTCCGTGCCGAGGCGGTCCAGACGCGCCGAGACGTAGCGCCACGGGTGCTCGGCGCGCTCCGCCGCCTCCTCGATCGCGGCCAGCACCGCCGCCTCGCCGTGGGCGGCCACCGCCGCCTCGATCCGGCGCGCGATCTCCGGTGTCAGCAGCCCGATCCGGCGCTCCCAGGCCGCGAAGACGGCCGGGCGGCGCCGCCGCGCAAGCTCGATCACGCCGCGCGGGTGCGCCGGCAGCGTCCACTCCCCCTCGCGCAGCCGCCGCGCCCGGCGGGCATCGGCGGGCGTGTTCAGGAAGTAGACGCGCTCTGGCTCATCGGGTGCGGCGCGTGCCACGGTGACCTCGATCAGCGCACCGCGGCGCACCAGCGCGTCGAGGGCATCGCTCAGCCGGGTGCGGGCCGCCTCCGCCTCGGCGCCGAAGACGCCGAGCACGGTCGGGATGGCGCTCAGCTCGGAGAGCGTGACGTGGCGGCGCTGGCCCGGGCGACCCCGCAGGCGCCAGAAGACGAACAGCAGCGCCTTCAGCTCGTGCGGATCCTCGATCTCGGGCAGGAGGCGCGTGAAGAAGGCGTCCGGCACGCCGGTGTAGCGCGCGCCGAAGCCGGGAAAGCCTGGAAAGGCGCCCGCGTCCTCGCTCACGGCCCTACTCCGGCTGGCGATAGCGCTCGAGGTCGGCGAAGCGCGTCTGGTTGGGGAAGAAGCGCAGCGGCACCTGGCCGATCGGGCCGTTGCGGTGCTTGGCCACGATGATGTCCGCGATATTCTTGCGCTCAGTCTCGCGGTCGTAGAGCTCGTCGCGGTGGACGAACATCACCACGTCCGCGTCCTGCTCGATGGCGCCCGACTCGCGCAGATCGCTCAGCACCGGGCGGTGGTCCTGGCGCGACTCGACGGCGCGCGAGAGCTGCGACAGCGCGATCACCGGCACCTCGAGCTCGCGCGCCAGCGCCTTGAGGCCGCGCGAAATCTCGGCGACCTCCTGCACGCGGTTCTCGCGCCCGCGCCCGCCCTGCATGAGCTGGAGGTAGTCGACCACGACCAGGCCGATGTTCTGCTCGGCCTTGAGGCGCCGCGCCTTGGCGCGCAACTCGAGCGTCGAGACGTTGGCGGTGTCGTCGATGAAGACCCGCGCCTCGCTCAACGTCGCCATCGCCTGGCTGACTGCCTGCCACTCGTACTCGCTGAGGTAGCCGGTGCGCATGCGGTGCGAGTCGACGCCGGCCTCGCTCGACACAAGGCGGTGGACGAGCTGGCTGACGGACATCTCGAGACTGAAGACCGCCACGGCCGTCGCAAACTTGGTCGCGATGTTGTGGACGACATTCATCGCGAAGCTAGTCTTGCCGACGCTGGGGCGCCCCGCGATGATGATGAGGTCAGCCGGGTGCAGGCCGCCGAGCAGCGCGTCCAGGTCGCGGAAGCCGGTCGGGAGGCCCGGCACCTCGCCCTGGTTCTCGTGGATCTGGATCAGCTCGTCGTAGTACTCGTGGAGCGCGGTGCTGAGCGCGACGTAGTCGCGCCGGGTGCGGCGCTGGCTGACGCCGAACAAGATCTGCTCGGCCTCGTCGAGCGCCTGCTCGACGTCCGGCGCATTCTTGAAGCCGACCGCCGCGATCTCCCCGCCGGCGTCGATGAGGCGGCGCATGATCGCGCAGCGCTGGACGATGTTGGCGTAGTGCTCGGCGTGGGCGGGCGTCGGCACGTACTCGGCCAGCTCGGCCAGGTAGGCCGGGCCGCCCACAAAGGCGAGCTTGCCGACCCGGTCCAGCTCCTGGGCAACGGTGATGTAGTCGGGCGGCTCGCGGCGCTCGTAGACGGCGAGCATCGCCTCGTAGATCGCCCGGTGCGCCTCGCGGTAGAAATCGTCGGGCTTCACCAGCGGCGCGACGAGCCCCGCCACATCCTGGCGGATGAGGATCGAGCCGAGGACGGAGCGCTCCGCCTCCAAGTCGTGGGGCGGCAGCTTCTCGATGTCGATCACGCCGTGCGGAACCTCCGGTTGCGCGTGTCGGCCCATGGAGCGGCCAGGCGCGGGGGCGCCGGCCGGCCTCGCCGGAGGCACGCCGCGGCCTCTAGACCGGCTCGGCGGCCACGACGACGGTGGCGGTGCCCTCGATGCCGCGCCCGATCTTCACCCTGACCTTGTGGCTGCCGGCCTGCTTGATCGGCTCCGGCAGGTCGATCGTGCGGCGGTCGATCGCCACGCCGAGGGCGCGGCTCAACTGCTCGGCGATGTCGGCGCTCGTGACCGAGCCGTAGAGCCGACCCTGCTCGCCCACGCGCGCCTGCACGGTCACCTCGGTGGCGTCGATGCGCTGCGCGAGCGTGCGGTGCTCGGCCTGGGCGCGCTCCTCGCGCCGGGCCTGCGCCGCGCTCTGCGCCTGGATCTGGTTGAGCTGCGCCTTGGTCGCGGGCACAGCCAGCCGCCGCGGCACGAGGTAGTTGCGGGCGTAGCCGTCCGCGACCTCCTTGACGTCTCCCTTACGGCCGAGGTGCTCGACATCGGCCATCAAGACCACTTTCATCGACCCTACTCCGCTTGCCTGGTTCTCCGCGCGCACGCCGCGGCAGCGGCGGCGCATCGGGGATGCGGGACCGCGCCTGCCTGCGCCGCCCCGCACCGGCAGTATACCCGATCATCGGCGATCCGAGCCGGCGCTGGCCAACACCTCCGTCGAGCGGTCGTCAAGAATCGGGTCGGCGCGGTGGAGGCACCGCCACCCGCGGCCCGCCCGTGCTACCATCACCGTGTGTGGAACGGGAGGGAGAGCCGGCCAGCGGCCGAGCGGGCGCTGCCGCGCTCGGCGATCGCAGTCCGGCCGGCTGAGGCGTCCGACCAGTTCGCCTGCATCCTGCTCGACCCGAGCTACCTGGCCGAGCGGGTCTGGCAGGTCAACCGCCAGCAAACGGGCGAGGAGCTGCTGGTGCAGATCCGGCCGCTGCGCCTGCCTCGGCCACGCCACGTCGAGTCGGAGCGCGATGTGCCCGCCTTCCTCGCCACCTGGAACGCCGCGACAACGCGGCTGGTGGCCGATCGCGCGGGCACGGTGATCGGCTGGTTGGCCGCCCAGGCCGACCCGGCGAACGGCGTCTGCCACCTGCTCGACTGCGTGATATCGGCGCCACTGCGCCGTCGCGGCATTGGCTCGCGCCTGCTGGCCGCCTGCCTCGAAAGCGCGGCGAACGGCGGCAGCCGGGCGCTCCGGGCGCGCGTACCGACCTACAACGACCCGGCGATCCGCTGGCTCGCCCGCGCCGGGGCCCGGATCGCGGGTTGGGATGAGCCGGAGAGCGGCGGTCCGCCCGCGCTCCTGTTGACGCGCCCCGTCCGCGCCGCGCCGAGGTCCCCCGGCTGAGCCGCGGGGCCGGAGGCGGCGGTCGGGCGAGGTCGGGCAAGGCGGCGCGTTGTGGCGGCCCGGCGCGATCCCTATAATGGCGACCGGCCGGCTTGGGAGCCGACTGGCCGGGCGACTCGAGGCAGAAGGTGACGGCAGACCCGCTGAACTTCGACCACGCGCACACCGCCCAGATGCTAGTCTGGCTCGACGAGGAGCGGCGCAAGGACCGCGCCGAGCTCGGGCGACTGCAGGAGACGCTCGATACTCTCTCGACGCTGTTCCGTGAGCTCGGCTCGCGGGTCGAGGAGGTGGAGAGCCTGAGCCGGGCGCACAAGCTGGCGCTGGCGCGCATCCCACAGCTCGACGAGCAGATCCGCAATGTGGCGGCGCCCGTCGGCAGCATCCTCGATTGGCAGCAGGAACACGAGCGCGAGCTCAAGCGCCGGGAGCAGATGCTGACGGTGCGCCAGGAGCGCGATGCCAAGGTGATGGCCGATCTCCAGGCCGGCATCGAGGAGGCGTTGCGGCGCACCGAGGCGCTCGAGACGCGCGACCAGCTCCTCGCCGACGACGTGCGCCGCACCGCCGCGGCGCTGCCGCTGCTCGAGCAGACGATCGACGAGCAGGTCAAACGGGTCGAGGGGGCGGTCACCCGCCTGACGCTGCTCGAGGAGTGGCGCCGGCGCGACAGCGTCGACATCGCGGCGCTCGGCCAGCGGATCGAGCAGGTCGAGACGGAAGCGGCGCGGCTGGCGCAATGGCAACAACTCGCCGACCTGCGCTGGTCGCGCCAGCTCGCCGAGTGGCAGCAGCAGATGGAGGAGTTCCGCCGCAGCCTGGGCGAGGCCGTGCGCACGGTCCAGACAACCGCGCAGGCGATCGCGCCGCTGCGCGACGCGATCGAGCAGGTCCGCGCGGCGCTCGGGGAGGAACGGCAGCGCCGCGAGGCGGTGGCGGCCGAGATCCTGACGCTGCAGGCCGCGATGGAGCTCGAGGCCGAGAAACGGCGCGCCGTGGACGAGCGGGTGGCCGAGCTGCGCGGGCGGATCGAGGCGGTCCACGAGCGCGCCGCCGCCGTCGAGCGGCAGGTGGTGGTCATCGAGGAGCGCGCGCGCACCCTGGATGAAGTCCAGGGGCGCACGGCCACGCGCGCCGAGGCGCTGGCGGCCCGTCTGCTCCAGCTCGAGCAGGCGCTGCGCGAGGCCGATGCGCGGGCGGCCGCGCTCGAGCTGCGGATCGCCGAACAGGGGCGGGCGGGTGAGGTGCGGGTCGAGGCCGTGGTGACGGAGATGCGCGAGCACGTCCGGCGGTTCGAGGCGCGGATCGCCGAGCTCGAGGCGCGCGAGCAGCAGCAGAAGCTACGGCAGATCGCCGAGCTCGAGCAGCAGCTCCGTGAGGTGCGCGAGCGTTCCGCCGGGGCGGCGGGTTCACCGGGCGGCACCGGCGCCGACGCCCCGGCTGGGTAGGGGCCGGGTATGGTCAAGGCTCTGCTCGCGCTCGTCGCGCTGTTCTTCGTCGCCAACCTCGTCATCTGGTCCGCCCTTTTCGACGGGGGCACGCCCCGCTCGCTTGTCGCGCTGGTGCTGGGCGGCCGCAGCGGTGCCGCCACCGGGACCGGGACTGCAACACCGGCCGCCAGCCCGCCCGCCTCGCCACCCTCGCCGACGGCCAATCCCTACCCCTACGCCGATCTGCCGCGACCGACTCCCCGCCCGACCGCGCTCGGTGGCCCAGCGCTGGCCGCCCCACCGGCACCGCCGCGGCCGGCCGCGATCGGTGTGGCGCCGACGACGACAGGCCAGTCGTTCACCACGGTGATCCGCGAGGGTGACCTGAACGGTCAGATCAACGCCTACCTGGCGCGGCAGGGCGACCCGCCGCTGAAGGACGTGCGGCTCCGGTTCGAGCCGGGCCGGGCGATCCTGACCGGTCGGGTGCAGGTGGCGGGCATGAGCGTGGAGGTGCGCGCGAGCGGCCCGGTGCTGGTGCGCGCGGGCCGGCCGGCCTTCCTCGTCGAGTCGCTGGATATCGGCTCGCTCTCGGCGCCCGAGGTCGTGCGCGGGGCGGTGGTCGACGCGGTCAACGAGACGGTGCGCCGGCTCACCAGCGACCTCAACGTCGACGTGACCGAGATCACGCTTGCGACCGGCGCGATGACCGTTGTCGGGCGCACCCGCTAGCGGGCGGCACACCACCCGGGCGGGCGGGCAGCCGGTGCTGTCACTGGGGGCGGTGTCCGTGGCAGGGTGGGCGCCGACCGGCGGGCTGCGGAGGCGTGGAGAGGGTGCGGCACCCAACGATGGTGGGGCAGGGAGACGGGAAGGGACATGGAAGAGGACGAGCAGGGCCTACGGCGCGGGCGGCTCCTGGGCTTCAGGATCGCCGTCGTCGTCGCCTTCCTCGTGCTGGCGCGGCAGCTCTTCGTCCTCCAGGTGCTGGAGACCGACACCTATCGCCGCCAGGCCGACGACAACCGGGAGCGCATCGTCTGGGCGCTGCCCGAGCGCGGCGTGATCTACGACCGCAACGGCGTGCAGCTCGTGCGCAACGTGCCCACGTTCACCGTGGCCATCGTGCGGGCTGACCTGCCCGCCACGCCGGAGGTGGTCTACCAGCGCCTCGGGCGCCTGCTCGGCCTCGCCCCCGAGGCGATCCGCGCCACCGTCGAGGAGAAGGGCCGCCAGTACGACGCCTGGACGCCCATCCCGATCGTGCGCAACGCCGACTTCGCGCACCGCGCCTTCATCGAGGAGCGGCCTGGCCTCTTCCCCGGCGTCAAGGTCGTCGACGAGTCGGTGCGCGACTACCTCGACGGCCCGGCCTTCGCCCACGTTCTCGGCTACCTCGGCCCGATGTCGGAGGAGGAGTACGAGGAGCGCCGCCTCGAGCGCGACCGCCGCTATATGCCCTCCGACCGGATCGGCCAGGCGGGCATCGAGGCGCGCTTCGACCGCGAGCTGCGCGGTTTCCCGGCGCAGGTGATCGAGGAGGTGGACAGCACGGGCCGCGTGCGCGACCGCCGGCTGCTGCGCCCGCCGGTGCCCGGCTACAACGTCGTGCTCACGCTCGACGCACGCCTCCAGCGCCGGGTCGCCGACATCCTGGCCCAGCACATCGACCGCTACGGCACGGCCTCGGCGATCGTGATGGAAGTCAAGACCGGCAACATCCTGGCGATGGTCGACCTGCCCAGCTACGACAACAACATGTTCAGCCGCGCGATCGACGACGACGAGCTGGCGGCGCTCCTCAACGACCCGCGCCGGCCTCTGCTCAACAAGGCGGTCGGCGGCGCTTACCCCCCCGGCTCGGTGTTCAAGCTGGTGACCGCGCTGGCGGCACTGCAGGAGGGGATCATCTTCCCCACCACTGTCATCAACTGCCCCGGCTCGATCTTCATCCCGAGCGATGTGCTGCGCGGCCAGGGCGAACGTTTGAACGACTGGACGCCCGACGGCCACGGCGACCAGGATGTCGTCTCAGCGCTGGCGAACTCGTGCGACATCTTCTTCTATGAGGTAGCGGGCGGTGAGCCGCTCGGCAAATGGCCGGGGCTCGGCAACGAGCTGATCGCCTACTATGCCCGACTCTTCGGGCTGGGCGCCGAGACTCGCCTCGGTCTCGCGGGAGAGATCCCGGGGCTCGTGCCCGACGCCCGCTGGAAGGCGCGCGCCATTCCGGGCGAGCCATGGCTGAAGGGCAACACCTACACCTACGGCATCGGGCAGAGCTACCTCCAGACCACGCCCATCCAGCTCCTGAACATGCTGGTCGCGATCCTCAACAACGGCACGCTCCTGCAGCCGCGGCTCGTGGTCCAGGTGCGCGACGGGGAAGGTCGCGTCATCGGGCCGCTCGACGCTTTAGGGCGGCTGACCGACCCGGCACGGCCGCAGGTTCTCCAGCAGATCCCGATCGACCCGCGCTGGTTCGAGCTCGTCAAGCGCGGCATGGTGGCCGGCATGGAGCCGCTCGGCCAAACCGAGAACGGCACGCGGTACGTTGGCACGAGCTACGACTCGGCGGTCCCGGAGGTGCGCTTCGCGGGCAAGACCGGCACCGCCGAGACCGGCCGCGGGAAGCAAACACACGGCTGGTTCGTCGGCTACGCGCCCTGGGACGACCCCGAGATCGCGGTGGTGGTGTTCGTGGAGAACGGTTCTGGCTCGTATAATGCCGCGGTGCGAGCCGAGAAGATCGTGCGCGCCTACTACGGGCTGCCCGACACCGACCACGACGACACGTTCAAGTAGCGATGCAGCCACGCGTCTGGCGCCATTTCGACCCGGTGCTGCTGGCCGCGACGCTCCTCCTGCTGGCGTTCGGCACCGCGATGCAGTTCTCGGCCACCGGCGGGCTGGTGCCGCGCGAATGGCCGGTCGATCCGCTCTACCGCCAGTTCGTCTACGCCGCCGTCGGCCTGGGCCTGATGTTCGGCGTGGCCGCGGTCGACTACCGGGTCTGGCGTTCGCTCGCCTACCCGCTCTACACGCTCGGCCTGGTCGGGCTGGTGGCGGTGCTCTTCATCGGCTTCTCCGTCAACGGCGCGCAGCGCTGGATCCAGTTGCCGGGCTTCCCGCTCCAGCCGTCGGAGTTCGCCAAGCTGCTGGTGGTCGTGGCGCTGGCGCGCTTCCTGTCGGACCGCATCGACGTCGAACTCGACGACGAGGAGGCGCCGACGCTGCGGCTGCGCGACCTCCTCATCTCGCTTGCGCTGGCCGCCGTGCCGGCGGTGCTCGTCTATCGGCAGCCGGACCTGGGCACCGCGACGATCTTCCTGGTGGCGTGGCTCGGCATGGTGATCGCGGCTGGGGCGCGCTGGCTCCACCTGGCCGGTCTCGGAATCGCCGGGCTGGCGGTCTCGCCGATCCTCCTGCTCTCGACCCAGAGCTACATGCGCGAGCGGATCGAGGTGTTCCTGAACCCGCGCGCCGACCCCTACGGTGCCGGCTACAATGTCATCCAGGCCCTGATCAGCGTCGGCTCGGGCGGGCCATTCGGGCGCGGCTTCAACAGCGGCACGCAGAGCCAGCTCGACTTCCTGCGGGTCAAGTATACTGACTTCATCTTCTCGGTCATCGGGGAGGAGCTGGGGTTCATGGGGGCGCTCCTCCTGCTGGCGTTGTTCACGGCGCTGCTGTTCCGCTGCCTGCGCGTGGCCGAGATGGCGCGTGACGCCTTCGGTCGGTTGCTGGCGATCGGCATCGCGACGACGCTGCTCTGGCAGACGTTCGCCAACATCGGCATGAACATCAGCCTGCTACCGGCGGTTGGCGTGCCGTTGCCGTTCATCAGCGCCGGCGGCAGCTCGCTCATCACCGTGCTCCTGAGCCTCGGCCTGCTCCAGAGCACGGTGATGCGCCATCGCAAGCTCGAGTTCTAGCCGCCCGCCAGCACCCCCCTAGCCGGCGACGTCCGGGCTGGGGGCGACCCGCGCGGGCAAGGCGGCACGTAGTGGGGATACAGGGAGGGAGACAGGGCAATGGTGCCAGAGGAGCTGCGCTACTCGAAGGAGCACGAATGGGTGCGCATGGAGGGTGGCGAGGCCGTGATCGGCATCACCGACCACGCCCAGAGCGAGCTGGGAGACGTCGTGTTCGTCGAGCTGCCCTCGGTCGGGAGCGAAGTCAAGCAGTTCGAGACGTTCGGCGTCGTCGAATCGGTCAAGGCGGCCTCGGATCTGTACGCGCCGATCAGCGGTGAGGTGGTCGCGGTCAACGAGGAGCTGACCACCCACCCCGAGCTGATTAACAGCGGCCCCTACGAGCAGGGCTGGCTCATCCGGGTACGGCCGCACGACCGTGGGGAGCTCGACAATCTGCTCGACGCCGCCGCCTACCGCGCGTTGATCGGCTGATGTAGCCGCCGGGCGGCCCGCACACGTCCAGTCCGCCAGTTGGAGCCGGGCCGACGCGGCGGGCGGTGGTACCGGCACCTCGGGCGCAGGGGCCGCCGCGGGCGAGGCGGGCCGCGCCGCTGTTCGGCTACAATGGGGGTCGTGGCCCGCGATGGGGCGGGCGAGACGCGGGGCGGGGGTCTGCATGCACTACATCCCGAACACCGATGCCGACCGGGCGGTGATGCTCCAGCGGATCGGCTTGCAGAGCGTTGAAGCGCTCTTCACCGACATTCCGGAGGCGCTGCGGCGGCCGCCGCTCGACCTGCCGGAGGGGCTGCCCGAAATGAGCGTGCGCCGTCTGGTCGAGGGGCTGGCCGCGAAGAACGCGCACGTGGGCGACTACGCGCTGTTCCTCGGCGCGGGCGCCTACCACCACTACACGCCGCCGGTCGTGCGCAACCTCGCCTTCCGGTCGGAGTTCCTGACGTCCTACACCCCCTATCAGCCTGAGATCAGCCAGGGCACGCTCCACGCCGTGTTCGAGTTCCAGACGCTGGTCTGCCAGCTCACGGGCATGGACGTGGCGAACGCCGCGATGTACGATGGCTCGACCGCGATGGCTGAGGCGGCGCTGATGGCGGTCACCGTCAAGAACCGCACGCGCATCGTCGTGCTGCCGGGCGTCCACCCCGAGTACCGGCAGGTGCTGCGCACCTACAGCAGTGGGCTCAACGTCGAGATCGTCGAGCCGCCGCAGCCGAGCGGCCGCGCCACCTTCGACCCGGCCGAGCTCGCCGGCCTGGTGGACGACCGCACCGCCTGCGTGATCGTCCAGCAGCCCAACTTCCTGGGCTCGCTTGAAGCGGTCGAGGCGATCTCGGCGGCGGCCAAGGCGCAGGGAGCGCTGCTGGTGGCGGTGGTTGATCCCTCGTCGCTGGCGCTCTTGCGTCCGCCGGGCGACTACGGCGCCGACATCGTGGTCGGAGAGGCGCAGTCGCTGGGCGTGCCCCTCTCCTACGGTGGGCCCTACGTCGGCATCTTCGCCTGCCGCAGCCAGTACGTGCGTCTGATGCCGGGCCGCATCGTCGGGGAGACGGTCGACTCGAAGGGGCAGCGCGCCTACGTCCTGACGCTGCGCACGCGTGAGCAGGACATCCGCCGCGAGAAGGCGACCTCGAACATCTGCACCGCCACGGGGCTGATCGCGCTGATCGCGACGATCTACTCGGCCACGCTCGGGCGGCGCGGCCTGCGCCAGGTGGCGGAGCAATCGGTGCAGAAGGCG
Organism: Chloroflexota bacterium; assembly: GCA_042408635.1. Taxonomy (GTDB): domain Bacteria; phylum Chloroflexota; class UBA6077; order FW602-bin22; family JBHOQZ01; genus JBHOQZ01. The sequence goes on along the minus strand of JBHOQZ010001032.1, from coordinate 3,464 downwards.
CACTACGCCGCCCGCCGGATCGCCGAGGTGCCCGGCTACGCGCTGCCGTTCGCGTCGGAGCCGTTCTACGCCGAGTTCGTTGTGCGCTGCCCGCGTCCGCCGGCCGAGATCAACCGGGCGCTCATCGAGCGCAAGATCATCGGCGGCTTCGACCTCGGCCGCTACTACCCCGACCTGAAGGATTGCATGCTACTCTGCTGTACCGAGACGAACAGCCGCGAGGAGATCAACGCGCTGGTGTCGGCGCTGGGCGAGATCGGGCGGTGAGAGGGTGACCATGGAGCTGATCTTCGAACAATCGCGCCCCGGTTCGGCCGGTGACTTCATCGCGCCGCTGGACGTGCCCAAGGCGCCGCTCGACGAGCTGCTGCCGGCCGGCGAGATCCGCACCGAGCTGCCGCTGCCGGAGCTGGCCGAGATCGACGTCGTGCGCCACTTCTTCAACCTGTCGCGGCTCAACTTCAGCATCGACCAGGGGTTCTACCCCCTCGGCTCGTGCACGATGAAGTACAACCCGCGCCTCAACGAGGAGATGGCGGCGCTGCCCGGCCATGCGTTGATCCACCCCTACCAGGCCGACGAGACGGTGCAGGGCGCCCTCGAGCTGATGTGGCACCTGCAGAACTACCTTGCCGAGATCGCGGGGATGGACGCCTGCACGCTTCAGCCGGCGGCCGGTGCGCACGGCGAGCTCACGGGCGTGCTGCTCATCCACGCCTACCACCAGAGCCGGGGCGACAAGGACCGCAAGATCGTGCTCGTGCCCGACTCGGCGCACGGCACCAACCCCGCGACCGCCTCGATGGTCGGCTACCGGGTGGTGCAGATCCCGTCGGACGCGCGCGGCGGCGTCGACATCGAGGCGCTCAAGCGCGCGGCCAACGAGCGCGTCGCCGCGATGATGCTCACCATCCCGAGCACGCTCGGCCTCTTCGACGAGAACATCCTCGAGATCACGCGGATCGTGCACGAGTGCGGCGCGCAGATGTACTGCGACGGCGCCAACATGAACGCGATGCTCGGCCAGGCGAAGCTCGGCCAGCTCGGCTGCGACGTCATGCACTATAACCTGCACAAGACGTTCAGCACGCCGCACGGGGGCGGCGGTCCGGGCTCCGGCCCGGTCGCCTGCAAGAGCCACCTCGCCCCGTTCCTGCCGCGCCCGCTTGTTGTCCGGCGCGACCGCCCCGGCGGCGGCCACGAGTACTACCAGGACGACGACGGACCGCAGTCGATCGGTCGGGTCCGCGCCTGGTACGGCAACTACGGCATGCACGTGCGCGCCTTCACCTACATCCGCGCGCACGGCCGCGAGGGGCTCAAGGCGATCTCCGAGAACGCGGTGCTCAATGCGAACTACGTCAAGGAGCTCCTGCGCGACACCTACCGCGTCCCCTACGACCGCATCTGCATGCACGAGTGCATCCTCTCGGGGGACCGCCAGAAGGCGCAGGGTGCGCGTACCCTCGACATTGCCAAGCGGCTGATCGACTTCGGCTACCACCCGCCGACGATCTACTTCCCGCTGATCGTCCCCGAGTGCATCATGATCGAGCCGACCGAGACGGAGTCGCGCGAGACGCTCGAGCGGTTCGCCGAGGCGATGAAGACGATCGCCCGCGAGGTCGAGGAGAACCCGGAGCTGGTGCGCACCGCCCCGCATGACGTCCCGTACGGTCGCATCGACGAGGTCCGGGCGGCGCGCCAGCCTGTGCTCAAGTGGACGCCGAAGACGGCCGAGGTGGCGGTCGCGGACGACTGATCCGCGAGCCCGCTGCGCGGGGTGCCGGCCGGGGCGGGGTGCGTGGCTCCCGCGCACCCGGCACCGCGCGCTTGCGCGCGGCAGGGCTTGCGCACGGGGTGCTGGTGGGCAGGCGGGGTGCGGGGGGCCTGGTCAGCCGCGGGACCGCCGACACTCGGGGTGACGGGGCGGTGCCGCAACCGGCAGGACTGGCCGGGACAAAGCCGTCTGCCAAAGGGGCTGGCTGGCCGGGTACTGTTTGACGCCGTCAAGCGTGCTCCCTTACAATTCCGGTTACGATTCGGATGGGCAGGGGAGTTGGCGATGTCGGCAGATGAGCCGGACCTCGTCGCACGCGTGAAGCAAGGCGATCTGGCGGCGTTCGAGGCGTTGTACGAACGCCACCAGGCCGCGGTCTACCGCACCGCCTACGCGACGCTTCGGGATCCGGGCGTCGCGGAAGAGATCCTGCAGGACACCTTCCTACGCGCGTACCGCTCGATCCACACCCTCGAGGATCACAACTGCCTGAGTGCTTGGCTGCACCGCATCGCACTGAACCTGAGTTACAACTGGCTCAAGAAGCGTCGGCTTTCGCTCGAACCCCTGGCGGAGTGGGCCGAGAACCTCTTCACCGACCAGCGCGAGACGCCGGAGCGCAGCGCCGAGCTCGGCGAGTTGCGCGACCTGGTGCGCGAAGCCATTAATTCGCTCGACTTCAAACACCGCGCCGTCATCGTGCTGTATTATCTGCAGGGCTTCAGCCTCGCCCAGATCGCCTACATCCTCGATTGTCCGGTCGGCACCGTGAAATCGCGGTTGCACTACGCCTGCAAGGTCCTGCGCGCGCGGCTGGCGGCCCAGGAAGTTTACGCACCACGAGGCGTGGCCCTTGAGAGTGCCTAGTCGTCCAGGTCACCGTACTCAGCCGCCCGGGCAGTGCCACCGTCTGGCTCGGGCCGAGCCATGCCCCGACGAGGCGGTACTGGGTCGGGAGGGAGCCCTCTTCCGCGCACACTTCATCCAGGTGACGGCGGGCCGGCAACCACGCTCGGACGGTTGGAAGCAGTTGTCGGCTCGGCTCCAGGAGCCGGTTCCGCCACCCGCAGCGCCGGCACTGTTCGGGCGCCAGGCGTATCGCCTCGGCGTGCTCGCGCCGCTGGTCCTCTGCTTGGTCCTGAGCATCTGGTGGTACCACGTGCACGAGCTCGACTCGCCCGATCCGGCTGCGCTTTCACGCACGGCCTGGGGCGACGTGGCGGCTGCCGAGCCACGTACCGGTGGGCTCGGCAGAGCAGTGACGTCGACCACGGGCGCGCGGGGGTCCGGGGCCATGCCTTCCGTGCCGTGGGCAAACGGCGTCGATGCCACCGACTGGCTGAGCCCGGTACGCAGCGAGCGCGTGCAACTGGCTCAGGCCGCCCGTTCCGGCGCCGTCCACCCGCGCGACCTCCTGCCGACCCTTGATCGGGACGAGTACATCAACCCGTTCGGCGTGCGGCCGCCCAGACCGGCCGGCGACGAACTCAGTTCGCCGTTGCGGCCGGGTCATTTCCGGTTTGCCAGCGCCTAACGCGATAGAGGAGGGAAGAAGGGTGCCGCTACTGGAAGTACGGGATCTGCGCACGCAGTTCTTCACGCAGGACGGGATCGTCAAAGCGGTCAACGGGGTGAGCTTCACGGTCGACGAGGGGGAAGCGCTGGGGATCGTGGGGGAGTCGGG
>JBHOQZ010001031.1:0-2135 GCA_042408635.1 Chloroflexota bacterium | reverse complement strand
CTCTAACCCTGCCCGGCCCCGAGACCAGGCCGGCTCGGCACCGCTCGCCCGCGGCTGGTGTCGAGTGGCCGGGCTCCCGGCGGCGGTCTACGGCGGCCCCCGCCTCCCGCCTCTACCCGGTCGGCCCGGCCGAACATGCCTCCCGAACGGCCGCACCTGTCCCACCCGCGCCCAGCCCACCTACCTCAACCAGCCCAGCCCACCCCAATCGACTCGCAACGTTGACCCGACCGGCAGCGGCGGCCGGCCAGACGGCCCGCTCAACCGGCCGAGCCCACGCCAATCGGCTCGCAACCGGGCGCGTCTGCCCAGCCTGGGCGCAACGCCCGCGCTTCAACCGCTCCGGCGCGCCTCAACCGGCCCCACCTGAAACCCTCCGACGCGGAGTCGACGTGGCGGCCAGCCAATACCGCTCCAGCCGCCCCAACCGGCCCAGCCTGAAACCCCACCGGCCGACCGCGCGTGTTCTCAAGCGAAGGCAAGCCACCCGCCGCACCCCCGCCACCACGCTGTCAACCCGCATGGGGCATACGGGGGGACGTCTGCCCCGAAGGCGGCAGTTGCCGGGGGCCACCCACACAGCCTCCCGGCCGGTCCCCCCAGCAATTGGGGCCGGGTACCCGCGTAGCGGGTGGCGGGGCTTCCCGGCCTTCACGCGAGCAACCACGTTGGAGGAAGGAGTCGATGCGTTCGGCTCTGCGCGGCCTCGTCCTGGCGCTCATCCTCGTCGCCACCAGCGTCCCCCACGCCCGGGCGGCCACCCCGGCGCCCACCGCCTGGCCCGCCGCCACCGCGGCGCCCGACACCCTCGAGGCGCGGCTCGCCGCCGTCGACGCCTACCTGCAGGAGCAGCAGGCGCGGTACGGCATGCCTGCGCTCGCGGTCGCAGTCGTCCAGGGCGACCGGATCGTCCACCGGCGCGGCTTCGGCACCGAGCGGCCGGGTGGGCCGGCGGTGACACCGGATACCCCGTTCGTCCTCGCCTCGGTCAGCAAGTCGTTCACGGCGCTGGCGGTGATGCAGCTCGTCGAGGCGGGGCAGCTCGACCTCGACGCGCCCGTGCAGCGCTATCTGCCCTGGTTCCGCGTCGCCGACCCCGCCGCCTCGGCCCGCACCACCGTTCGCAACCTGCTCACCATGCAGAGCGGCATCCCGCGCGACTTCGGTCCGCTCGGCCTGGACACCGCTGATCCCGAGGGCACCACGCTCGAAGCGTTCGTGCGTGCGCTCAAGGTCGTGAAGCTGTGGGCACCACCGGGCGAGAAGTACCAGTACTCGAACGCCAACTACAACATCCTCGGGCTGATCGTCCAGACGCTCTCGGGCGAGCCCTACCCGCAGTACATCCAGCGCCACATCCTCGAGCCGCTGGCCATGTCCAACAGCTTCGTGCTCGACCCGACGCGCCCGCAGCCCGCCTCGGCGCTGGCGGTCCAGACGATCGACGGCCACCCGAGCGCCGTGCCGATCGGGCTGCGCGCCTTCATGGCGCCGGCCGGCGGCGTCTTCACCAGCGCCGAGGATCACGCCCACTACCTGATCGCGCAGCTCAACGGCGGCGTCTACAACGGGCAGCGCGTCCTCTCGCCCGAGGGGATCGCGGCAATGCACACCGGCGGCGCGCGCATCAACGACCGGGCCACCTACGCAATGGGCTGGGTCGTCAACACCGGCGGCCCGACGACCACCGTGAGCCACAACGGCGGCATCCGCGGCCACGCCACCTTCCAGCAGCTCCTGCCGGAGCAGGGCTACGGCTTCGTCGTGCTGGCCGCGCTCGACGTCGACGGGCCGCGCCCCGACATCAACGCGATCGGCGCCGGGGTGCGCCGCCTGCTCCTCGGCGAAGCGCCCGCCGCGTAGGCCCCCGCGGCTCGCTCGGCCCCGCCAGCACACCCGTACCCTCTCCGCGGCCGCTCCGGGCTCCCGCTGCCCGGAGCGGCTGCTGATTCCGCCGGACCCGTCACCACACCCGCTCCCAGAGGTGACCCCGCCCATCGCGCGGGGACAATGGCCGGTGCGAACTCGAATCGGCAACGGTTGCGGCCGGCCGCGCGGGGACGTGGTCCGAAGCCAGCCGGCAACTGTCAGCCGGCCTCGCGCCGCCCCGCCCGCGCGACCGACCCGCGCGGTCG
>JBHOQZ010001030.1:0-1629 GCA_042408635.1 Chloroflexota bacterium | reverse complement strand
GACTACCGGGGCGCGAACGCCTGCTGGCCGGTGATCTCGCGGCCCAGGATCAGCGACTGGATGTGGTCGGTCCCCTCGTAGGTGAAGACCGCCTCCATGTCAGCGAAGTGGCGCGCAATGTGGTTCTCCAGCAGGATGCCGTTGCCGCCCAGGATGTCGCGGCAGTCGGCGACGATCTTGCGCGCCTTGGCCGCGTTGTTCATCTTGGCGAGCGAGGCCATCCCCGGCGTCATCTGCCGCTGCGCCGCGAGCTGGCCTAGCCGCAGGCAGATGAGCTGCATCGCCACGATCTCCGCCTGCATGCGCGAGAGTTTGTCCTGCACGAGCTGGAAGCTCGCCAGCGGCTTGCCGAACTGGACTCGCTCCTGCACGTAGCGCAGCGCGATCTCGTAGGCCGCCAGCGCGTGGCCGAGCGCCTCCCAGGCGACGCCGTAGCGGGTCGCGGTTAGCACGAGCCCGGTGTCGCCGAACGAGCGCGAGCGGGCGAGGCGGTTCTCGGCGGGCACGCGCACGCCGCGCAGGGTGATGTCGGCCTGCCAGACGGCGCGCTTGGCGATCTTGCCCGTCATCACGGTTGCCTCGAAGCCGGGCGTCCCCTTCTCGACTAGGAAGCCGCCGACCTTTCCCTCGTCGTCGCGCGCCCAGACGACGATCACGTCCGCGAGCGTGGCGTTGCCGATCCAGCGCTTGGCGCCGTCGAGCACGTAGCTGTCGCCCTCGCGCCGGGCGCGGGTCTCGAGCGCCACTGCGTCGCTGCCGTGGTTCGGCTCGGTCAGGGCGAAGGCGCCGATCTTCTCCAGCCGCGCCATCGGGGGGAGCCACCGCTGCCGCTGCTCCTCGGAGCCGAGCAGGTAGATCGAGCTCATCGCCAGACCCGAATGCACACCGTAGAACGTGCTGAGGCTGCCGTCGGCGCGGGCCAATTCGAGCCCGACCAGGCCGGCCGCGACCGTGCTCAAGCCCGGGCAGCCGTAGCCCTGGATTTCGCCGCCGACGATGCCCAGCGTGGCGAGCTTGGGCACGAGCTCGAAGGGGAACTCGGCCCGCTCCCAGTAGTCGTTGATGACGGGGAGCACCTGGCGGTCGCAGAAGGCGCGCACGCGGTCGCGGATCGCGCGCTCCTCGGGCGTAAGGAGCGCGTCGACGAGGTAGAAGTCGAGGGGCGAGGGGCCGGCGAGGCCATTGGGCCCGGCCGTGGCGGCCTCGGGGCGGGTGGACGTGGTCATGCCGCTCTGCCTCCGATCAAACGAACGTTTGGTGCAATCAGCGTACTACGCTGCCGCGCGCCCGTCAAGAGGGTAGCGTCCGGGCCCCCAGCCGTGGGGGTTGGGCGGCCGCGCCCGTCCCCTACCGCCCGAGCTGCTGCCACTGCAAGTAGGACTCGATGAACGGGTCGAGGTCGCCGTCGAGGACGGCGGTGGCGTTGGAGGTCTCGTAGTCGGTGCGCAGGTCCTTCACCATGGTGTAGGGGTGGAGGACGTAGGAGCGGATCTGGTTGCCGAAGTTAGCCGAGACATGCTCACCCTTCAGCTTCGCCTGCTCCTCGTCGCGCTTTGCCTCCTCGATCTCCAGCAACCGGGAGCGCAGGATGCGCATCGCCGTCTCCCGGTTCTGGAGCTGCGACCGCTC
>JBHOQZ010001029.1:0-4386 GCA_042408635.1 Chloroflexota bacterium | reverse complement strand
GGCAATCGCCCGGCCGCCAGGCGCGGCCGGCCACGGCGACGCTCACCGGGGGCAGGACTCCTGGCAAGACGATGGGAGGGGCTCGGCCTGTACCGCTCGACGAGCCGCCGGTAGCGCCGCACACCGGGTAGGATTCCACGCGAGACGATGGGAGGGGCGACGATGGAAGATCTGACGGAGGCTGCCCTCGCCGGCACGGTCGACCTCTTGCTCCACGATCCCGTGCTGCGCGGCGCCACGGTCGCCGCGCTCGTGCGCGACCTCGCGACCGGCCGGGACCTCATCGCCCACGCGCCCGAGCGACGCCTGACGCCCGCCTCCAATACCAAGCTCTATACCGCCGCCTTTGCGCTCGACACCCTCGGCCCGAGAACCCGCCTGCAGACCATCGTCGAGCACACCGGCAGGCTCGACCGGGACGGAACGCTGCAGGGCGACCTCATATTACGGGGCGCCGGCGATCCGACGCTTGACCGCGCCGCGCTGGCCGATCTCGCCGGCCAGGCCGCCTGCCATGGGCTGCGGCGGGTCGCGGGGAGGATTGTCGCCGACATGTCGGCGTTCCCGGCGGTCCCCTTCACCCCCGGCTGGACCACCGATGGCCATGACCTGCCGGGTGCCGCGCCGCCGAGTGCGCTCTCGGTCGACGGCAACTGCGTCATCGTGCACGTCTGGCCGGGCTCGGGGGTCGGCTCGCCCTGCCGCTGGGAGCTCGATCCCGGTGGCCTCCTGGAGGTCACCTGCACGGCCAGGACGGCGGCTGCCGGCAGCGCCTGCACGATCGAGGTCGCGCGCGACCTCGGCGCCGATCGACTTTGGATTGCAGGGGAGCTCCCGTTCGATCACCCGCCGTTGGCCGTGCGCCGCTCGGTCGTGGATCCGGCCCGCCGAACCGCGACGCTGTTCGCGCGGGCACTGGCGGCCGAGGGCATCGCGGTCGAGCCCGCGGGGGTGGTGGTGCGGGGTGGGGTGGTACGGTCCGCCGTTCCGGCTCGTCGCCTCGCGCGGCAGGCCTCGCCCGACATCGCGGAGCTTATCCGCCGCATGAACAAGCCGAGCGACAACTTCATCGCCGAGCACCTCTTTCACCTGGCCGGGGAGGCGGCTGTCGAGCTCGCACCCGCGCGGCCGCGCACGCCGGACCTGCCCGGCACGGCCAAGCGGGGGGAGAGCCGCGCCGCCCGCGCCCTGCGCGCCTACCTCGCCCGGACCGGGGTAGCTCCGGCGGACGACCTGCGCCTGGAAGACGGCTCGGGGCTAAGCCGCTACAACCTGGTGTCGCCCGCCGCGACGGTGCGGCTGCTCGAGGTGATGCGCCGGCACGCCGCCTGGACCGCCTTCGCCGCCTCGCTCCCGGTCGCCGCGGTCGACGGCTCGCTCGCCGAGCGGATGCGCGGCACGCGGGCGGCCGGGCTGCTCACCGGCAAGACGGGGACGCTCACGGGCGTCTCGGCGCTGGCGGGCTACCTCGGCCCGCCCGACGAGCCGCGCCTGGCCTATGCCGTCATGGTCAACGGGTTCGTCGGCGATCCCGCCCCGATCCGCGCGGTGCAGGATCGGATCGGGGCCGCCCTCGCCGAGTGGGCGACGGGTGCTGGTATACTCAGCCGGAGTGCGAACTGGCCGTGATCCAGCGGAGGCGATAGTGAAGGGTGTGATCCTGGCCGGCGGACTGGGCAGCCGGCTCTACCCGCTGACCCACGCGACGAACAAGCACCTCCTGCCCGTCTATGACAAGCCGATGATCTATTACCCGATCCAGACGCTAGTCAGCGCGGGCATCCGCGACATCATCATCGTGACAGGCGGCCCGCACGCGGGCGACTTCCTGCGCGTGCTCAAGGATGGCAAGGCCCTGGGCATCCGCCACCTGCGCTACACCTATCAGGAGCGGGAAGGGGGCATCGCCGAGGCGCTCGGGCTGTGCGAGGATTTCGCCGACGGCGACAACATCTGCGTCATCCTGGGCGACAACACCACCGACGCCAACATTCGGCCCGACGTCGAGACGTTCGTCCGCGGCGCCAAGATCTTCCTCAAGCAGGTGCCTGACCCGCACCGCTTCGGCGTCGTCGAGTTCGACCCGGTCGACCGCTCGCGCATCCTCCAGATCATCGAGAAGCCGAAAAGCCCGCCGAGCAACTACGCGGTGACCGGCCTCTACATGTACGACGGGCGCGTCTTCGACTTCATCCGCCGGACGAAGCCCTCCGCCCGCGGCGAGCTCGAGATCACCGATGTCAACAACTTCTACATCGAGGCCGGCGAACTGAGCTGGGCGGAGCTGCACGGCTTCTGGAGCGACGCCGGCACCTTCAAGAGCCTCTTCCGCACCAACCGCTACTGGGCGGAAAAGGCGATGGACGCCGAGCTCGACAGCGCCCTCGAGCGCGTCCCCACCGGAGTCGTCGACTAAGCGTTGCCTCGACCGGCCCGCGGGCCGCCGTGCCCTGTCCGCGCGGCGGGTGTCTCGCACCGTCGACCGTTCCCTCGCCGCGGCGATAGCAGGCCGATCCCCTGGCAGCCGGCTGGAGTCGGTGCGGGGCCAGCGGGTGGGCCGAGCGTATCCCCGGTTCCATGGTCGCGAGCGCCGGACGCCGCGCCGCCGTGCGCTGCTGGCCTGGGCCACAGGGGTCGGCGATTGCACCGCAGCGGTCGGCTTGGGGGACCGCGTGGAACGGCACACGCTACAGGTACGGGTAGGTGGAGGGTTGCCGTGGGATTGTTGATCTGGCTCGTGGTCGGCGCGACCTGCGGCTTCCTCTGGAGCCGGCGCATGGCGAACGGCTCGCTGGCCGATGTCGGGGCCGGCGCGGCCGGCGGCGTGCTGGGGGGCCTGCTGTTCAGCACGATCGGCTGGGCTCAGCCGATCGCCCCGACCTGGGGCGACGTGGTGGGGCCGCTGATCGTGGCGTTGCTGGCACTGGCGGCGTGGCGGGTGCTCATCGGCCGGCGCGTCTAGCCCCGGGCGGCGGATGCACGTGCACCCGCAATCCGGTAAGGTGAGCGGGACGGCATCTCCCGTCCACTACAGCGAGCACCGGGGGCGCTGGCAGCGTCCTGCGATTCGCTGGCAAAGGGGGCAGCACAGCGGTGGACTTCGAACTGATCGGTCGCGTGCTCGGGATCGTGGTGATCGATCTCGTGCTCAGCGGCGACAACGCTGTCGTAATCGGGCTGGCGGCCCGCCGGCTCAACCCGCGCCAGCGCCGTCAGGCGATCATCTGGGGCGGGGTCGGCGCGATCGGCCTGCGCGTGCTCTTCACGGCGTTGGCAGCCCTCCTGCTGGGCGTGCCGCTCCTCCAGTTCCTCGGCGGCCTGCTGCTGGTCTGGATCGCCTACCGACTGTTGCGCGAGGACCAGCACGAGGAGCCGGCCCACATCCAGGAGGGTCGCAACCTCGTCGAGTCGATCCGCACGATCGTCCTGGCCGACGTGATCATGAGCCTCGACAACATCCTGGCGGTGGGCGGGGTGGCCCACGGCGATATCGGCCTGCTCCTGTTCGGCCTCGGGCTTAGCATGCCGCTCATCCTCTTCGGCAGCAACCTGATCGCCGTCCTCTCGTCCCGCGCGCCGTGGCTAGCCTACGTCGGCTCGGCCATCCTCGCCTGGACCGCCGCGGAGATGATGGTGCACGACGGCATCCTCGGCGCCTACATCCCGCACGTCGGCTGGTCGGTCGAGCCGTTCCCGGTGATCGTCACCGTCGGCACGGTCCTGCTGGCCTACCTGATGAATCGCCGCGCCGCCGTCCGTGCCGCCGCTCGGCCGACCGAGACGATGCCGCCCACACCCCCGGCGGAGGCCGTGACATTCGATGTGGCCGAGAAGCCGACGCCGGAGCCGGCGTGCCCCGCCGTCGGCTCGGCGCCCGAGGGCCGGGTCCGCTCCTCGCGGTAGCGCCCGGTGGAGCTGCCGGGCACTGGCGCGATCTCGCCGCCAGGCGTGGGCCGGCAGCGGTGTCCAGGGAGGCCGGTCCGGCTGGAGGCGGCGCTACCTCGAAACCGGTCTCGGCCCATCGCGACATCAAGCGTGCCGCGCGTTGGTGCTGGGGCCGCAACGGGTGAGGGCCGCTCCGGCGATCACCGCGTGGTGGCTCAGCGCGCCTTGAAGTCGATCCGGACAAGCTGACGGGAGTCGGGGCCCGGGGTGCCGTCGGTCTCGAAGGCGACCTCGTCGGAGGCGGCGGTCTGGCCGTCGGCGTCGAGCACCTGCACCGTCCAGGCGTAGTCGATGAGCTGGTCCGCCCCGCTGCGCAGCGCGACGCGGTAGAGGCCGTCCGGCTGCGGGCTGGACTCGTAGCCCGTCGGGCGCGACACCGCCCGCCAGCCGTCGCGGCCCGTCACGCGCACGACAACGCCGTTGATCGGGCGGCCCTGCGCG
>JBHOQZ010001026.1:0-4591 GCA_042408635.1 Chloroflexota bacterium | reverse complement strand
GGTGCCGCGCCTGGTGCCGCGCCTGGCCGCCGCGCTGCTGGCGGTGGCCGTGGCCGGCTCCGGCACGATCGCGGTCTCCGCCAGCGCCCTGCCGACCGATCCCCTCTACGGCGTGAAGCGCGCGACCGAGAACGTGCAGTTTGCACTCGCGCCCGACGCCGCCAAGCCCGATGTGCTGCTGGCCCAGGCCCAGGCCCGGGAGGATGAGGCGCGGCGGCTCGCCCAATCGGCCGCCAGCGACCCGCGCACCGCCGAGGTCGTGGCCCGCACCGTCGAGGACGGCCTCCAGACGGCCAGCGCGGCCGTGAACCTCGCCCAGGCGACCAACCCCGAAAGGGCGCCGCAGGTGGCCGCCCAGGCCAAGCAGGTCGTCGAGAACACCCGCCCCGTCGTCGAGACGGTCAAGCCCGTCCTGCCCGACGAGGCCAAGAGCAAGCTCGAAGAGAAGCAGCAGGTCGCCGAGACGGTGACGACGACCGCACCGGTGGCCGCGCAACAGACGTCCCGCCCCACCGCCACACCGACCGCCGCGCTCAGCGCCCCGGCCGGGACCGGCCCTGGCGGGAGTGGCTCGCTCGCCGGCTCGCCCGTGCCGAGCCAGTCGTCCGGCGGCCCCGTCCTGGCCACACCCTCCATCACCGTCGGCGCGGCGACGCCGGCAGCCACCTACACCGCTGAACCGTCGCCCACGGTGCCCGGCGAACCATCGCCGGTCGCCTCACCGACCACCGCCTCGACCCCGGTGATCGCCTCAGGCGCCACGCAGCCCACGCCCACGGGCCGTGTGCTGCCGACGCCGATCGGCAACCGCAGCACGGCACCGCCGACGCCCATACCGACCGCGCCCATCGTGGTGGCGCCGACGCTGCCGCCCACGCCGCCTACCCCGGCGCCGAACCCGCCGGCCAGCCCGACGCCGCTGGGCGGTCAGGTGCCGGGCGCGCTCCAGGCACCCACCAGCGCGCCGACCATCATTCCGGCCTACGTCGCCAGTCCGCAGCCGGCCGGCGTGCAGCCAGCGGGCTCGCTCGCGACGCCGACCCGCACGCCGGTGCCACCGGTCGTGCCAGCCGCACCGACCGTGCCGAATGCCATCCCGACGCCGAGCGCGGTGCCAACTCTGGCGCCGACCACGCCGCCACCACCACCACCGCCCGTCGCGACGAACACACCACGCCCGACGCCGACGCCGCTCTTCGGCGGCGCCCAGCGCGGTGCCAATCTGCCGCTGCCCACGCCGGGCCCGGCCGTGCCAGGGCCGCAAACCCTGCCCCCGACGCCGCCGTCGTCGGCCAGTCCCGGCGCGGCAGTGCCGCTGCCCAACCCGGGCACGACGATGACGACGACCGGCGGCGCGAGCGGCGGGCCGCTCCAGCCCCCGGCACCTCCCGCCCCGCCGCGCTAGCCGCAGCCGGGACGCGCCACCTTGCCCCCAAGCCTGGGGGGAACCGGCAGGTAGTGTTGCTGCGGGCGCTGCTGGGCTGCACTTGGCCCTGGCTGTCTCGACACGGATTGCCGGTGAGCCTGCCCACGCGCGCTCGTGGGGGAACCGAGACGACCTCTCGCACGCGGCCTGGGGCGCCACCTCGCTGCCGAACCGCTGGGCTGGCAGTCCGTGTCCCCATCCCGGTCGGTCCTCCCCAGGCTTGGGGGTAGGGGAGCGAGCGGCTACCCCATCCCTGCCGGTCCCCCAAGCTTGGGGGTTAGGGGCACGTCCTCCCCGCCCACGCTGGCCGGACTCGGACTTGACTCCGTGGATGATCGCCACCTAGGATGCCGGCAGCATGACTCGCCCGCCTTCGCGTTGACCGGGGAGTGCCGGGAGCTGCGGGCACGGTCGCGCGGTGCGCGGGTCCGCTGCGTCAGCTTCGACGGCCCGAGCCGAAGCGGGCCGGTGATCGCCGACTTCGACGGTCGTCTTCGATCAGAGCCCTCGACCAAGAGTCCTCGAACGCGGGAGTTGGGAGTCACGGTGCAGAGCGTCGTCGCGATTCGGCTGCTGAGTGGGCTCACGTTCGCGCTGACGCTCCTCCCGGTTCTCCTGCCTAGCCCGGCGGCGCCGCGGAGCGCGGCGGCGCAGAGCGCCCGGCCGAACATCGTCGAGCACCCGATGCGCGCGCCGAACAGCCGCCCGTTCGGGCTAGCGGTCGACGGCTCGGGCAACATCTGGTTCAGCCAGTGGTCGACCGGGATCGTCGGCACGATCGAGCCGAGCAGCGGCCGGCAGACCACCTACTTCATCCCGACCAGCGATGCCGAGCCGGCCGGCCTCGTGATCGACCCCGCGGGCGACGTCTGGGTCGCCGAGCACGGCTCATCACGCATCGCCCGGCTGCGCCCGCCGGCCTACGGCTACGACTTCTACGAGCTGCCCACGGTCGGCAGCGAGCCCTACGCCCTGGCGCTCGACACCGTCGGCACCGTCTGGTTCACCGCCTTCGGCACCAACGAGCTGGGGCGGCTCGACCCGGTCACGCGCCAGATCCGCACCTACCGCATCCCAACGCCGGACAGCCGCCCGGCCGGTATCGTCGTGGGGCCCAACGGGCTGGTCTACTTCGCCGAGTGGGCGGCAAACAAGCTCGGCCGCTTCGACCCGTCGACGGGCGAGTTCACCGAGTGGGCGCTGCCCAACCCCGAGAGCTACGTCTACGAGATCGCCCTCGACAGCGAGGGGAGGGTCTGGTACGCCGAGCACGGCGGCAACAGTCTGGGGCGGCTCGATCCGGCGACCGGTGGCTTCGAGCGCATCGAGCTGCCCACGCAGGACGCCAACCCCTACGGCCTCGCCTTCGACCAGGCCGGCTACCTCTGGTTCAGCGAGTGGACCGGCAACAAGATCGGCCGGCTCGACCCCGCCACCGGGGCGATCCAGGAGTTCGTCGTCCCCACCAGCAACGCCCAGCCGGGCCGTCTGATCGTCGACGCCTCCGCCACCGTCTGGTTCACGCAGTGGGCCGGCAACAAGATCGGGCAACTGGCGACGCTCCAGCCCGTGAGCTGGGCGCCGGCCCTTTTCCGGGCGAGCGAGGGGCGCGACTCGGGCCTACAGATCCAGAACCTCGGCACCGGGCCGGCGACGGTCTCCGTGCGCTACTTCGACGCGGCCGGGACGCTCCTCTACACCGATCCGGCCGCGGTCGTGCCGATCGGCGGCGCCGTCACGCACTACCTACCCGGCAAACCGTTGCCGGCCGGCTTCGCGGGCTCGGCGACGATCCTGAGCGACACCCGCGTCGCGGCGATCGTGAACGAAACCCGCGACGTGCGCGGCGCCTTCGCCAGCGCCGCCTACGACGTGCCCCGCCGGCTCGGCGGCACGCTCAGCCTGCCCCTCATCGTGCGCGGACGCGACGGTGCGGGCACCAGTATCGCGATCCACAACCCCGGCAACAAGGAGGCGCGCATCACCGCGCGCTTCCTCTATGCCTCGGTCGGAGCGCAACTGCCGGCCACCTCGACGTCCCTGACCGCGACGACCGCCGTGTCCGGCACGGCCGGGATCCCGCCGCTGAGCGAGACGATTGCGCCGGGCGGCACCCGCCTCCTCGATTCGGCCGCCCTGAGCGGTCTGGGCGCCGAGTTCGTCGGCAGTGCAGTGATTACCAGCGATGCGCCGGTCGCCGCGGTCGTCTGGCTGCTGCGCGAGAGTGGTGGGGCAGCGCAGCTCAGCGCCTACACGCCCGTGGCCGAGGGGGCGGTCAACCTCTCAGCACCACTGCTGTTCCGCGACTACAACGGCTGGAACACCGAGATCGCGGTGCAGAATCTGGCCGACCAGCCGGCGCGGTTCAACGTGGCCTACTTCGACCGCGCCACCGGCCAAGCCGTGGCGCCGGGTGAGGGCTACACCGCGGCGCCGGGGGCGACGGTGGTGATCCGCCAGTCGGCGAGCCCGAACCTGCCGGCCGGCTGGGTTGGCTCGGCGGTCATCGCCGGCAGCGGGCCGCTGGCGGCCGTGGTGAGCGAGGTGAATCCGCGGCGCGGCCTGGCCACGGCGTACAACGGCCTGAACCTGCTCGAGCTGAGCGCGCGGGCGGCGGCCCCGCTGGTGATGAAGAACTACGGCGGCTGGAACACGAGTGTGCAGGTGCAGAACCTGGGCGATGCGCCGGCCACGGTCACGATCACCTACTTCGACCGGGAAACGGGCGTGCCGGTCGGCGGGGCGATCGAGAGCCAGGTCGTGCAGCCCAACACCGCCTACACGTTCGCGCAGGCGGGCGCGCCCGGCCTGCCCGCGGGCTTCGTCGGCTCGGCGATCATCACGGGGAGCGGTCGGCTGGCCGTGGTCGTCAACGCCGTGAACGATGCGCGCTCCGGTGATGCCGCCTCGAGCTATACCGGCGTGAACTACTGAGGCGCCGGGGGCGGGGTTGACAGGGTTACGGCGGGTTGTTATAGTCGGGGGCGGTGTGGCGGCTTGACTGGCTGGTCTGTTTCGTCGCGCCCTGTCCTGCCCGGACTGGCGGAACGGAAACGCCGTCAACACCCCGTCAAAACGGTCGACGCGGGCGTCTCCTTTTGGGGCGTTCTGCGTTCTATCGGGTAGAGCACATCCGGCTCAGCATCCTGATGACCCGGACGGCGC
>JBHOQZ010001022.1:0-1649 GCA_042408635.1 Chloroflexota bacterium | reverse complement strand
GGCGCCAACGGCGACCTCTACCTCGTCGTGACCGTGCAGCCGCACCCGCGCTTCGAGCGCCGCGGCGACGACCTCTACGTCGACATCGACGTGCCGCTGACGACCTGCGTGCTCGGCGTCGAGGCGCGCGTGCCGACGCTGAAGGGCACCCACCTGGCGCTGCGGATCCCGCCCGAGACGGCCAACGGGCGCACCTTCCGCCTGGCCGGGCAGGGCATGCCGATCCTGGGCCAGCCCGACCGGCGCGGCGACCTCTACGCCACCGTGCGCGTCGTGCTGCCGTCCAATCTGAGCGAGCGCGAGCGCGCCCTCTTCGAGGAGCTGCGCCGCCTGCGTGGTGAAGCGGCGTGACCGGCCCGACCCACGCCGACGATGAGCCGATCTACGTGATCGGCGTCGCGGCGCGGCTGGTGCAGATGCACCCGCAGAGCCTGCGCTACTACGAGCGCATCGGCCTGGTGGTGCCCTCGCGCAGCCCGGGCAAGCTGCGGATGTACTCGCAGCGCGATATCGAGCGGCTGCGGCAGGTGCAGCGCCTGGTGCGCGACCTCGGCGTCAACCTCGCCGGGGTCGAGGTGGTCCTGCGCATGCTCGACCAGATGCGCGAGCGCGAGCTAGAGTGGCAAGCGCGCACCCGCGCGCTCGAAGTCGAGGTCAAGCGCCTGCGCGAGCTCCTCGGCCAGTAGTGTCCGCGCTTGCTCGCGGCACCGCCTACCTCACCCGGCGCCCCTTCGGCGCCGCAGGGCGCTCGCTGAGCGGACGGGGCCGGCCCGACACTGGGACGGCGATCCCCGCCGGGCACTGGTGGTGCGCCCGCTCGACCCGACATGGCTGGAAAGGACACGACCCGGCGCCGCAGACCCGCCAACCCCACCCCGACCCTGACGCACTTCTCCGGTCTCGACCGGTAGAAAGGATAACCCGGAACCCATGTGGCAAGAACGACTTACTGACCGCGCGCGCGATGCAATTGCGCGGTCCCAGCAACTTCTCGAGCGCTACCGCCAGGCGCAGCTCGACGTCGAGCACCTGTTGCTCGCGCTCGTCGAGCAGCCCGACGGCGTGGTGCCGAGCATCCTCGATCGCCTCGGCGTCGACGCGGCGATCGTCCGCGATCGGCTCCAGGCGGCGCTCGAGAGCGGACCGCGCCTGCAGCAGCCGCTGCGCGGCCCCGGCGGCGCGGTCCAGATCTACATCACCCCGCGCCTCAAGCGCGTCTTCGACGTGGCCGACGAGGAGGCACAGCGGCTGCGCGACGACTACATCAGCACCGAGCACCTCTTCATCGCCATCGTCCGCGACGGCGAGGGTCCGGCCGGGCGCATCCTGAAGGAATTCGGCGTCGAGCAGGAGCGCACCTACCGGGCGCTAGCCGCGGTACGGGGCGCCCAGCGCGTCACCGATCCGCAGGCCGAGAGCCGCTACCGCGTGCTCGAGCGCTACTCGCGCGACCTGACCGAGCTGGCGGCCGCCGGCAAGCTCGATCCGGTGATCGGGCGCGCCACCGAGGTGCGCCGCGTCATGCAGGTGCTTGCCCGGCGCATGAAGAACAACCCCGTGCTGATCGGCGAGCCGGGCGTCGGTAAGACGGCGATCGTCGAGGGCCTGGCCCAACAGATCGTCAAGGGCGACGTGCCCGAGATGCTGCG
>JBHOQZ010001020.1:0-4339 GCA_042408635.1 Chloroflexota bacterium | reverse complement strand
GGCGCCACCACCGGCGCCCGCGTCACGCCGTCGGCCGGCGCCAGTGCGCCCTGTCCCGTCGGCACGGCGGCCCCGGGCGGGGTGGCGGGAGCGGGGGTCAGGGGGACGTTCGGCCGGTTGAGGCGGCGCTTCTTGCGGTCGGCGCCGCCCCGGGCAAAGCGGTCGGAAAGGTCACGTCGAGGCGGCATCGGGGCCATCTCCTCCCTTGGCACAGGCAATTCCGGGCGGTCTCTGAACCCCGCCATTATACGCATCCACCCGCGCCGAGGAAAGCCGGCTGTTCCCAGCAGGGGAGCAGGCGAGCGCAGGCGCTATGATGGCGGGCGGCGGCGCGGCCGAGGGTGCCGCGGGGAGGGGAGCGGCCCGCCAATCCTGGGGGAAGTGGCCGGGAGGCGGCATGGGGGAAGCGGCCGATCGTGCGGCGGCCAGGGGAGCGGCCCCCTTGCCCCGCCACCCGCCAGCGGGTACCGGGCTGGGGGAAATGGCGGGAAGGCTGTGCGGTGTTAGTCGGCTGCACGACGATCCTAGTCAGGTGGGCTGGCGGGTGCCGGCCGAGAGCATGGCGGAGGACCCTCTGGTTTCTGGGCTGCACGTCGATATCGGACAGGCGGGCTGGTGGGCCGCACGGTGGGCCGCACGCACTGCCTGATACGCGGGCGGCCCGAGCACCTTTTGCAGCCACTCCCAGCGCGGTGCGCATCACACCTCCGGCGACAGGAGTATGACGAGAGAACAGATCCCGACCGGCCTGGCCGATGAGCGGCCTCCCTCAACCGCAGGCACCCGCAAGCAACGCTCCGCCCTTCAGAGCGGGTCGCCCCAGCCGGGTACCCGCGTGCGGGTGGTGGGGCGAGGGGGCGCTCCCCTCCCCGGCTGGCTCTGGCGCGACGTGGTGCTGCCGTTCGCCTTCACGCGGGCGCTGCTCCTGCTCGTGGGGGTGATCGCGCAGCGCACCACGCCCAATGCCCCGGGCACCGAGGGGCTCAACGCCAGCGCCAACCCGCTCATCAACATGTGGGCGCACTGGGACGCTGGCTGGCACGTCTCGATCGCGCTCGACGGCTACGACTTCCGGCCAGGCGCGCAGTCGAACGTCGCCTTCTTCCCGCTCTACCCGCTCCTGATCCGGGCGGTCGAGAGCCTGCTCGGCCGGGCCGACTTCGAGGGGGCGCTGATCGCGGGCATCATCGTCTCCAACCTCGCCCTGTTGCTCGCCACCGCGAGCCTCGTCGCGCTCGTCCGCCTCGACCACGACGCGGCGGTGGCGCGCCGGGCCGGCTTCTACTTGCTCATCTTCCCGACCAGCTTCTTCCTCTCGGCGGTCTACGCCGACTCGGTCTTCCTCGCGCTGGCGGTGACCGCGTTCTACCAGGCCAGGTGCAGACGCTGGTGGCTCGTCGGCCTGCTCGGCGCGCTGGCGACTGCCAGCCGGCCGCAGGGGATCATCCTGGTGCTGCCGCTCGCCGTCGAGTACCTCGCCCAGCGGCGCTTCGACCCGCGCGCGCTGCGACCAGACGCGCTCTGGCTCGCGCTCATCCCGGTCGGTCTGGCCGCCTATATGCTCTTCCTGCGCCTGCGCTTCGGTAGCGGACTGGCGTTCGTGCACGTGATGCAGGCGTGGGACCGGCGGCCGGGTCAGACGCCGTGGACGACGCTGCAGGAGATCGTCAGCGTGCCGATGGTGCTCCACGGCGCCGGCAACTCGGCGCTCGACCTGGCCTTCACACTGCTGTTCCTGGCGCTGACGGCGCTCGCCTGGTGGCGGCTGCGCCCGAGCTACGCGCTCTTCGCGACGCTGCTGGCGCTGGTGATGGTCTCCTCGGGCACGCTCACCTCGAATCCGCGCTACGGCCTGGCGCTCTTCCCGGCCTACATCCTGCTCGCGCTGGCCGGCAGCCGCCCCTGGTTCGACCAGCTCTACACCGTGTTCGGCCTCGGCCTGCTCAGCTTCTTCATGGGCATGTTCGCGCTTTTCTACTGGGTCGCCTGAGCAGCGCGGCCAGGTCGAGCTCGGTCGAGGGGGTGATGTCGGCGCCCAGCACCCACTGCATGAGCGCCAGCGCCCGGCGGTTGTCGTCGGGATCCTCCGAGGCGACGCAGTCGGCCGGCACCACCAGGTGGTAGTCGCGCTTGTAGGCGTCGTTGGCGGTGAAGAGCACGCAGATGTTGCCGGCGAATCCGGTCAGGATCAGCGTGTGCGCGCCGAGGTACTGGAGGAGCGTCGCCAGCGCCGTGGCGAAGAACCCCGAGTGCTTCGGCTTGAGCACGACATAATCATCGTCCGCGGGCAGGAGCCGCTCGATGATCGGACGGCCGCGCACGCCGTCGCGAAGGCCGTGCTCGACGAGGGTGCCGAGGTCGGAGCGCCACTTGCCGAAGTTGTCGTTGACGTAGATCGCGGGGATGCCGAGCTCGCGAGCCCGGCGCTTGAGCCCGGCGATCCGCTCGGCGGCCGCCAGCGCGTGGGCAAGGAGCTGCTCACCGCCCTCGAACTCGAGGTCGTTGATGACGTCGATCAGCAGCAGCGCCACCGCGGAGTTGTCGGGGACGTTGCCGTGCAGGCTCTCGTTCTTGGCAGGCACGCCTCTCGCCTCTCGCCTCCCTCGCCCCCGCGGCCGGTGGGAGGGCAGGCGGGTATGATCCGCGCCGAGCGGCGCGGGCACGGGCTGTCGCGGCACCGACCCGGCTGCCACCGGCCGGGGCGAAGCCGCCCTGGCCCTGGTCGGGATCGGACCGAGCCGGGTCGGCCCTGCCGCCGGGCCTAGCCGCCGGGGAGGTCGAGCTCGCGGGCGCGGTGGCAGGCGACGAAGCGCCCCGGCGCGATCTCGTCCCAGTCGGGCCGGTCGGTCTTGCAGATGTCGATTGCATAGGGGCAGCGCGGGTGGAAGTAGCAGCCGCTCGGAGGGGCGGCCGGGTTGGCGATCTCACCCTGGAGCGGGAGGCGGCGCGTGCGCTGGCGCGGGTCGGGCTTGGGGATCGCCGAGAGGAGCGCCGAGGTGTAGGGGTGCTTGGGCGCCGCGAAGAGTTGGCGCGAGGGCGCGAGCTCGACGATCTGGCCGACGTACATCACCGCCACCCGGTCGCTGATGTGCTTGACCACGCTCAGGTTGTGGGAGACGAAGAGGTAGGTCAGCCGCAACTCGTTCTGCAGCTCGAGCAGCAGGTTGAGGATCTGCGCCTGGACCGAGACATCGAGCGCCGACACCGGCTCGTCGGCCACCACCAGGCTGGGGTGGAGCGCGAGCGCGCGGGCGATGCCGATGCGCTGGCGCTGGCCGCCCGAGAAGGCGTGCGGGAAGCGGCGCATGTACTCGGGCCGCAGCCCCACCAGCCGCAGCAGCTCCGCCACCCGGTCGATCCGCTCCTGGCGGCTGCGCACGCCGTTGACGAGCATCGGCTCGCCCACGATGTCCAGCAGCGTCATGCGCGGGTTGAGCGAGGAAAACGGATCCTGGAAGATCATCTGCATCTGCCGGCGCAGCGGCCGCAGCCGCTCGCGCGGCAGCGCCGCCACGTCGACCACCTCCCCGCCCTCAGTGCGGAAGAGGATCTGGCCGGCCGTCGGGTCGACCGCGCGCAGCACGCAGCGCGATGTCGTTGTCTTGCCGCAGCCGCTCTCGCCCACCAGCGCCAGCGTCTCACCCCGGCGGATCGTGAAGCTCACGTCGTCGACGGCGCGCACCTGGCCGACCTCGGTGCGCAGGAACCCGCGGTAGATCGGGAAGAACTTGCGCAGCCCCCGGACGTCGAGCAGCGTGTCGGCCGCCACGGCCCCCTCCATCACCGCCGTCGCGGTCACGGCGTCACCTCCCCGCCGCCGCTGCCGGGCGCGGGGGCCTGCGCACTCGCCCGCGATCCGACGGGGGCCGCCGCGCCAGCGCGCCCGCGGCTGTAGAGGTGGCAGCTCACGCTGTGGCGCTCGCCGAGCGTGAGGAGCTCGGGGAAATCGACATTGCAGACGCCGGGGATCGCCTCGGGGCAGCGCGGGTGGAAGGGGCAGCCTGGCGGCAGGTTTCGGAGGTCGGGCGGCGAGCCGGGGATCGCGCTCAGCGTCTCCGGCCCGCCAACCACTGTCGGCACGGCGTCGAGCAGCGCCGCAGTGTAGGGGTGAGCCGGTCGATAGAAGACGTCCGTTACCGTCCCGAGCTCGACGATCCGGCCGGCGTACATCGTCGCGACACGGTCGGCGAGCTCGGCCGCGAGGGACAGGTCGTGCGAGACGAAGATCGTCGCGAAGCCGAGCTGCTCTTTGAGGCGCCGGAGCACGTCGATGATCGCCCGCTGGGTCAGGATGTCCAGCGCCGTCGTCGGCTCGTCGAGGATGAGGATCTCCGGCGAG
>JBHOQZ010001019.1:0-2248 GCA_042408635.1 Chloroflexota bacterium | reverse complement strand
CGAGGCGAGCGGCGCGCCGTTGAGCGGCGGCGCGCCCAGGAACCGCCGAGGGCGGCGGGCGCAGGGCGCCTCACGCGCGACCGACAGCGGCCGCGCTGGCGTGTCGGCGCGCTCAGGAGCCGCCGAGGAGGGGGGCGAGCTTCGCCTCCATCACGGTCCGGTTCGTGTAGCCGATGACGACGTCGCGGATCACGCCATCGCGGTCGACGAAAAAGCTGCTGGGGATGCCGGTCACGCGGTAGGTGCGCTGCACCTCCCCGCTCTTGTCGAGGAGCATGGTCCAGGAGTAGCCGCCGGCCCTGACGAACTCCTGCACCTTGTCGCGCGGCTCCTGCACATCGACCCCGAGCACAACCAGGTCGCGCTCGCGGTACTTCTGGTATACCTGCTCGATGTCGGGCATCTCGACCTTGCAGGGGCCGCACCACGTCGCCCAGAAGTTGATGAAGACCGCCTTGCCGCGCAGGTCGCTCAGCCGCAGCTTCGCCCCGTCCAGCGTCTCGAGCTCGAAGTCGGGTGCAAGGAAGCCGCGCCGGGGCTCCGGCTTGTCGCCCGCGCCCGCGGGCACAGCCGCCACTCCACCGTCGCCCACCGCCGAGCCGGCGGCCGGGCCGGGCGTGGGCGTGCTGGCGACGTAGGTCGCCGGTGGCCGCGTCGGGACCGGCGTCGAGGCGATGGCGACCGGCTGCAACCCGCCGCTCGTGGACGTGGATGTCGCCGCGGGCGGTGCGGCGCAGGCGGCCGCGGCCAGCGCGACCAGCACCAAGACGGCTAGCGCGCGACCGGCGGCAAGCTGCGGCGCCGGACGGCGCGCGTCGGCCGAGATGTGGTTCGGATCGTCGATCATGCTGCCTCCCGGTGGGCCGCCGGGTTGATGGTCGAACGGCACCGCGCCATTATACCGAACCGGGTGGGAGGTGGACGCTGTCCCTCGCGCGAGATCGGCGGCGCACGGACGAGCATGCGGCGCCGCGCCGGGAAAACCGTGGCCGAGCGGCGCCGCCCCGGTGCTATAATGCCGCCGCTCGACACGAGGAGCGGGCCCTCAGCGGGGCGGAGCCGCTTGCTCGTGGCCGCCTCGCCGCCACCGACGTCGGCACGCAGGACAAGGAGGCAGACATGCGCACGCGCCTGGCCAAGCTCGCGGCAATCCTGGCACTCGCCGTTTTCGTCGTCGCCTCGGGTGGTGGCCCGAGCGCGACCGCACGCGAGGTCGATCTGACACCGGTCTGGATGACGATCCCGGTGATCAACGTGAATGCGCCGATCGAGGTCGTCGGGTGGGACGAACAGGGCCTGACGATGGCGCTGCCCAGCAGCGGCAGCTCGATCGCCTGGTTCAACGCCAGTTCGCTTCCTGGCACCTTCGGCAACGCCATCATGGCCGGCCACGTCGACTACATCCGCGATGTGGCCGTGTTCTGGAACCTGAACAAGCTGGTGCCGGGCGACTACGTGAACGTCTTCACTAAGGACGGCAGCCAGTTCATCTATGCGGTCGACACCTCGACCTGGTACGACGACAAGGCGGCGCCGGTCGATCAGATCTTCGCCTGGAGTGAGGAGCCGATCGTCACGCTCATCACCTGTGGCGGCACGTTCGACCCCTCGACGCGCAATTACGACAAGCGGCTCGTGGTCGTCGCCAAGGCAACCTGGGACTGGCGCTCACAACTGCCCTCGAGCCAGCCTGCCCAGCCGAGCCCGAGCCCGGACCAGCAGCCGCCGGCCGCCCCGGCCAGCCCCGACCCCCAGCCCACCCCCCCGGCCGGCGGCTGAGCAACCCGGATTCGGCGTCTCCGGCGCAAGGGCAACGCCCCCGTCCAGAATGGACCGGGGCGTTGTGCTGCCCGGTGGTGTTGCCGGTCGCGTGTGAGCCGCGATCGGTTGCCGGCTCCCCTGCCGGGCCGCGCGGCCGGGGAGCCGGCCGGCTCAGCGGCGGGCGCGGCCCGGCAGGGTGACCCGGATCGTGCGGCCCATGCGCGCCCACTTCGCCCGCTCGCCGCGCCAGATGTCTTCCGGGGTGTGCCCGGTCCACTCGCGCTGCACGAGCCGCGCCTCGGCCTGCCAGGTCTCAGGGAGCGCGTCGACGGGCGGCGCGCTCGCCTGGAGCTCGTGGTAGCCGGCCAGGTCGAGCGTGTTCATCACGTCGCGCAGGTCCGATTGGGCCAGTCGAGGGCGCCCGTCGGCGGCCACCCGGGTGCGCACGCGGCCGCGCTCGACCAGCAGATAGAGCATCGGCACGCTC
>JBHOQZ010001018.1:0-1481 GCA_042408635.1 Chloroflexota bacterium | reverse complement strand
GGCGCCACCCGCCGGCGCCGAGGGCGTTGCCCCGCCGCAGGCGGTGAGCGCGAGGACGGCGACGAGCGCGACGCAAAGCCAGACGTGGCCCAGGCGGGGCACGCGTGTCGTCATGGATGTAACTCCTCCCTCGGCTGCGCTACTCCCTCGACTCGTCGGAACCGGCCCGGGCTCCCGACCGGCGGCCACCAGCGACGACCGGCGCCGTGCGCACTGGCCGCGAGCTGTGCCCTGGCCTCTCACCGGAAACGCGCCGGCGGGCGGCAAGGTTCCCGGTTGATCCCTCAAGCCTAGCGAGCGAACAACGGCGGGTCAAGAGCACCGCCGCCGACGCCCTCGCCTGACCAGTCGCACCGGACGACGGCGCACCGCGGCCGAGCGGGCGGTTGAGATGGCCCCAGCCCCGAACCCGTGGCGCGGGTCGCGAGGCACTTGCCCTGCTTTGAGCCGCGCGCCTGCGGTTGATGCGCGCTCGAACCGGACACACGGGCGCGGGACGCGTTTGACTCGCTGCGCCAGTGTCGCTAGGATGGTTATCGACTGACCAGTCGGTTTGCAGAGAGGACAGCGTGAGATCGCGCGCGCCCGACCGCACCCGCCAGCGCATCCTCGACGCCGCCGTCGAGGTGTTCGCCGGCAAGGGCTACCACGACACCGCCGTCGACGAGATCGTCCGCGCCTCGGCCACCTCGAAGGGCGCCGTCTACTTCCACTTCCCAAGCAAGGAGCGCCTCTTCCTCGCCCTCATCGACGCGCTGGCCGAGCGATTGCTGCGCTCGGTCGACCGCGCCATCGCGGACGTGGCCGATCCACTGGCGCGCGCCGATGCGGCGCTGGCGGACGTGCTCGACACCTTCGCCCGGCACCGCGCGCTCGCCAAGATCCTGCTGGTGGACGCGGTCGGCTGCGGCCCGGCGATCGACCGCAAGCTGCTGGAGGTGCACGGCCGGATCGCCGACTACATCGCGCACCACCTCGACGAGGCGGCGGCGGCGGGCGCGATCGCGCCGGTCGACACGCGCCTGGCCGCGCTGGTGTGGCTCGGCGCGCTCCACGAGGTGATCACCCGCTGGCTCTACACGGGCGAACCGGACCTGGCCGCAGCCCAGCCCGGCTTGCGCGCCATGCTGCTGCGCAGCGTCGGCGCCCCCGACTCCGGTGCGCCACCGCACCGGGTCAACCGCACGGACCCGCCCGACCTGGCCACGAGCGTCACGGCCGCCGGGCCGAGTCGCCAGCCGACCGGGCGGGCTAGCCCAACTCCGGACGGACCTGATCGACCACCAAGCGCGGGCGGCGCCGGTCCCGCCGCCCCGACCCTCGACGAGGAGGGCTGATTCGATGGTGCGTTACCTCGGCTGGCTGCTCAGTGCCTGCCTGTTGCTCGTCGCCTGCTCGCCGGGCGCCGCCACACCCACGCCCGGCGGCCCGGCCAGCGCCTCGCCGACGCCGGCCGCGGTCGCCTCCCCGGCTGCCTCGCC
>JBHOQZ010001016.1:0-3821 GCA_042408635.1 Chloroflexota bacterium | reverse complement strand
CCGCCTCATCGAGCAGGCCGCCGGGGTTGTCGCGCACGTCCAACACGATCGCGCGGGCGCCGCGTTCGCGCGCGGCCAGGAGCGCCGCGCGCAGCTCGTCGGCCGCCCCCTGCGAGAACTCCGCCAGCCGCACGTGCGCGATACCCTCGACCGGCAGGAGCGCCCAGCGCACGGCCGCCACCTCGATCCGCTCGCGCGGCACGGTGACCTCCTCGACCGTCTGGGTGGTGGGCCGCAGCACGGTGAGGCGCACGCTGGTGCCGGCGGGGCCGCGCACACGTGCCACCAGCTCGTCGAGGCTGAGGCGCTCGGTGCTCTGGCCGTCGACGGCCAGGATGACGTCGCCCGCGCGCAGGCCGGCGCGCTCGGCCGGCGAATCGTCGTAGGGCGCCACGATCGTCGGCCGGCCGTTGCTGATCGAGACCTCCGCGCCGATCCCCACGAACTCACCCGAGAGGTTTTCCTCCTCGAGCTCGACCTCGCGCGGGGTGAGGAAACGCGAGTGACCCTCATCGCCGAGCGCATCGACCATGCCCCGGATCGCGCCCCATGTGAGCTTGCGGGGCTCGGCCGCCGTCGGGTCGACGTAGTTCGCCTCGACGATCCGCCACGCCTGCCAGAACGTGCCGAAGACGTCGCGCGCCGACTCGGGCGCACCCGGGCCGATCCCCTGCCGATCGAGCCACCAGGCGTACCCGACGGCCCCCCCCGCCGCCGAGAGGAGGACCAGCAGCGCGAGCCCCAGCGCGATACCGAGCGTCCGCCGCCGCTCGCCCGATCCCGGCCGGTTCCGCGGGCGCAGCCGCCCGACCGGTGCAACCTCACGCTGAGGTGTGCCGGCGGCCTGCGTCTCCGCGCGAACCGATCGCTGGTCCGGTGCCACGTTTCCTCGGGCTGGGGATTGGGCCGCGAGGTGCCGTCCCCGCTCAGCCTGAACCGCCTGCGGTTCAGGTGTCGCGCTGCCCGGGGCCGGCGCGCGCCGGCGAGGCGGGGGCTTGCTCTCTCCGACCATACCTACCAGAACGATGACCGCGTTGATGGCCGCGTGCCGTGAACGAGTCCGCGGCGGCCTGGGTCAGGATGCCACGTCGACCGGGGCGGTGCAATCCGCCCGGTCGACGGTGTCTCCGCGCTTTGGCCTGATGCGTGCCCGGCCGCGCCGGGACGCATCTCGCGCGGTTTCAGCGGAGCCGGCTGATGGTGATTGAGCGGAGTCGGCTGATGGTGATTGCCTGAACACCTCCCCGAAACCGCGCAGCCCCCCGATCAGGGGGCGGCCTGGCACGCCCGGCGGCTCGGCGCTACACTGGAGCCACACCGAGCGGTCGGGCCGCCAGGATAGCGGCGCGCCATCGGCCAACAGCACGCCTGGCGGGGGCCCGCCGCCACGCCGCGCCGGGCAAGGAGCAACGATGGAGACCATTTCCGGCCGGCCGGCGGTGGCGCCAACCCCGGCCGAGCTGCGCCGCCTGTTCTACCTCGACCCCGAGGTGACGGTCCTCAACCACGGCTCGTTCGGCGCCTGCCCCCGGCCGGTGCTCGCGCAGCTCCGAGCCTGGCACGAGCGGGCCGAGCGCCAGCCGGTCAAGTTCTACAGCCGCGACCTGGTCGAGCTGACGGCCGAGGCGCGCTCGCGAGTCGCCGCCTTCCTGAACGCCGAGCCCGACAACCTCGTCTTCGTCCCGAACCCCACGACCGGGGCAAACGTCGTCGCCCGCAGCCTGCGTCTCGCGCCCGGCGACCAGGTGCTGGGCAACGACCACGAGTACGGCGCGGTGGCGCGGGCCTGGACGTTCGTGTGCGAGAAGGCCGGCGCCACCTACCGCTCGCAGCCGGTGCCCCTGCCCGCCACAGACCAAGCCGCCGTGGCGGACGCCATCTGGGCCGGGGTGACGGAGCGCACGCGCGTCATCGTGCTCAGCCACATCACCAGCCCGACCGCGATGATCATGCCGGTCGAGGAGATCTGCCGCCGGGCGCGCACCGCCGGGATCCTCACCCTGGTCGACGGGGCCCACGCGGCCGGGCAGCTCGATGTGGATCTGGCGGCGGTGGGCGCGGACTTCTACACCGGCAACTTCCACAAATGGGTCTGCGGCCCGAAGGGCACTGGCTTCCTCTACGCCCGCCCGGAGCTCCAAGCGCGGATCGAGCCGCTGGTGGTGAGCTGGGGCTGGCGCCCGCCCTACCCGAGCGGCCGCACCCGCTTCCAGGACGAGCAAGAGTGGCAGGGCACGCGCGACATCGCGCCCTATCTGACGGTGCCCGCCGCCCTCGATTTCCTGCGCGAGCACCGCTGGGAGCTCGTGCGCGCGCGCTGCCGGTCGCTCGCCCGCGAAGCCCGCGAGCGCATCACGGCGCTGACCGGGCTGCCGCCGCTGACGCCGCCCGACGAATCGTGGTTCGGCCAGATGGTGGCGCTGCCGCTGCCGCCGTGCGATGCCCGCGCGCTCAAGGCGGCGCTCTGGGATCGTCACCGAGTCGAGATTCCGATCAACGAATGGAATGGTCGCCCGCTCATCCGCGTGTCGATCCAGGGCTACAACGACCCGAGCGACATCGACCGCCTCCTTGACGCGCTGACGGTCGAGCTGCCGCGTCACGCCGCGGGCGCCTGAGCCCGCGGCGGCCGTCCGCGCCCAGCAGCGACGCCCCGTTCGCGCGTGCGAACGGGGCGTCGTCGATCCGGTGCGAGCCCGGCCCTTGCGCCGCCGCTCCCGGGCTGGGTTCGGGGAGTGCGGGCCGGGGCGGGCGGAGGCGCTTAGCCGCCGACGGTGACGGTGGCCGTCTTCTGGCCCTCGCCCTGCCGGAAGTAGTCGATCTGGATCTTGTCGCCCGGCTTCTTGCCGTTGAGCGCGGCCGCGAGCTGCTCGGCGTTGGGTGTAGGCCGGCCATCGATGGCGGTGATGATGTCGCCGCGGCGCAGCCCCGCCTGCTCGGCCGGGCCGAAGTTGAGTACGTCGCGCAGCACCACGCCGCTTTGCACGGGCAGGCGGAAACCACGGGCGATGTAGGGCTCCAGGTTCTCGACGGTGACGCCGATCCAGGGCTGCGGGTTGCTCGTGACCTTGCCTTCCTTGATCCACTGCGGTGCCAGGCGCTTGACCGTGTTCACCGAGACGGCGAACCCGATCCCCTCGGCGCGTCCGCCGAGCGACGGATCGGCGGCGCCGAGCGTGTTGACGCCGATAACGCGCCCCTGCGAGTCGAGGAGCGGGCCGCCCGAGTTGCCGGGGTTAATGGCGGCGCTGGTCTGCACCAGGTCCTCGATCGCCGGCGCGCCGGTGCGCTCGGAGATGGAGCGACCGGTCGCGCTGACCACGCCCACCGTCACGGTGCGGGCGTAGCCGAGCGGGTTGCCGATGGCGATGGCGGTCTGGCCGGGTCGCAGCGTGGCCGAGTCGCCCAGCTCGACCGTCGGCAGGCCGGTCGCCTCGATCTTGACGACGGCCAGGTCGTTCTGCGGATCGGCCCCGAGCACCTGGCCGAGGAACGAGCGACCGTCGGCCAGCGCAACCGCCACGCGCTGCGCGCCCTGGACCACGTGCGCGTTGGTGACGATGTAGCCGTTGGGGTCGATGATGAAGCCCGAGCCGAGGCCCGAGCCCTGGCGCCCCTCGACGCCGATGCCGACCACCGCCGGCATCACGCGCTCGACCACGCTCACGATCGTCTGCTCGTGCTCGGTCAGCGCGTTGCCGCGCACTGGGCTGGCGTTGGCGCCGCGACCCACACCGCTGGTGCCGGTGGGCGCGGTCGCGGCCGCCGCCTCGGGCGAGCCCGTCGGCTGCGCGCTCGCCGGCGGGGCCGTGGCCGTGGCC
>JBHOQZ010001012.1:0-18098 GCA_042408635.1 Chloroflexota bacterium | reverse complement strand
GCGCCTCGCCCCGCCGCTCCGCTCGCGCGGCGGGGCCGGCGCTGCGGCTCTCGCCGCGGGGCCGGATCGCGCTCGGCGGGCTCGCATTGCTCCTGTTCGCCGCGCTCACGGCCGCCTCGCTCCTCGGAGAGGGCGACCTGCTCGAGTTCTGGCGCACCGGCGCCTTCCGCCTCTTCGGCTGGGGCGCCTACCTGCTGCCGGTGCTGCTCGGGCTGAGCGGCCTTTCCGTGCTCATCGCCCTCTCGCCCCTGCAGGCGCCGCTCACGCCGGCGCGCGCGCTCGGCTGGTTCCTCCTCTACACCGTGCTCCTCTCGTGCCTCGAAATCCAGGGTGGGGAAGGGCCCGGGACAGCCTGGCCGGGCGGCTGGCTCGGCCACGCCCTGGTCGCCTCGCTCGTGGCGGTGCACACGCTGCTGGCGGCGCTGGCGCTGGTCGGCCTCACGCTCGGCGGGGTCCTGCTCGCCTTCAGCATCCCGCCCGCGACCGCTTGGGGCTGGGCGCGACGCGGCATCCTGGCGGCGGCGCGCGAGTTGGTGGCGCTCACCGCCGAGATCGACCAGATGCGCCGCAACCGCGCCCGCCGCGTGGTGACGCCCGCCGAGCCGGCCACCGCCAAGCACCCGGTCAGTGCTGGCGGGCCGCTCCTGCGTGGCCTCTTCTCGGGGCGGCCGGGCAGGCAGCACGCCCGGGTTGAGGCCGACCTCGCCGAGGGCGCGCCCGAGGCGCTGCCCGCCGGACCAACGGCGGCGAAGCCCGGCGAGAAGCCGCGCTGGAAGCTGCCGCCGATCGGTCTGCTCGAGATCGGCGCTGGCGCCGAGCTCTCGGAGGTCGACCTGCGCGAGAAGGCGGCGATCATCGAGGAGACGCTGGCGGACCTGGGCGTGTCGGGCCGCGTGGTCGAAATCCGGCCGGGGCCGACCGTGACGCAGTACGGGGTCGAGCCGGGCTACCACGAGCGGCGCGAGCGCGACGGCACGATCGTGCGGCGCGACAAGGTGAAGGTGCGTGAGATCGTCTCGCTCCAGAACGACCTGGCGCTGGCGCTGGCGGCGACCTCGATCCGCATCGAGGCCCCGGTGCCCGGCCGCTCGGTGGTGGGCATCGAGGTGCCCAACTCGGTTGGCGCGACGGTGACGCTGCGCGGCGAGCTCGAGAGCCCGAACTTCCAGAAGGTGCGTGCCAAGAGCCGGCTGGCGCTGGCGCTCGGCCGCGACGTCTCGGGCAACACCATCGCGGGCGACCTGGCGAAGATGCCGCACCTCTTGATCGCCGGGGCGACCGGCTCGGGCAAGAGCGTCTGCATCAACTCGATCATCACCACGCTCCTGATGCACGCCACCCCCGACGAGCTGCGCATGGTGATGGTGGACCCCAAACGCGTCGAGCTGACCAGCTTCCGCGACGTGCCGCACCTGCTGGCGCCGGTGGTGGTCGATCCCGAGAAGGCAGTGCCGGCGCTGGCGCAGGTAGTGCGCGAGATGGAGCGCCGCCTCAAGGAGTTCTCGGCGCGCGGCGCGCGCAACATCGACACCTACAACCGGCTCGCGGCGACCCGCGGCGGCTTCGAGCCGATGCCCTACATCGTGGTGGTGGTGGACGAGCTGGCCGACCTGATGATGATGGCGGCCGACGACGTCGAGCGCTCGCTCCAGCGCCTCGCCCAGCTCGCGCGCGCCGCCGGCATCCACGTGATCGTGGCCACGCAGCGCCCCTCAGTCGACGTGATCACGGGCGTGATCAAGGCGAACTTCCCGACGCGCATCGCCTTCATGGTCACCAGCCAGGTCGACTCGCGCACGATCCTCGACACGCCGGGCGCCGAGAAGCTGCTCGGCCGCGGCGACATGCTCTTCCTGCCCTCCGACGCGCCCAAGCCGATCCGCCTCCAGGGCGTCTTCCTCTCCGATGAGGAGATCGAGAAGGTGGTCGACTTCTGGAAGGCGCAGCGAGCCGTCCAGTACGCGCCCGAGTTCCTCGAATTGCCCGAGTGGTCGCCGGGCGGCGGTGTGGACGAGGAGGAGGAGGAGGACCTCTACGAGCGTGCGCTCCAGGTGGCGCAGGAGCACCAGCGCATCTCGACCTCGCTCCTCCAGCGCAAGCTGCGCATCGGCTACAACCGTGCCGCCCGCCTGATGGAGCGGCTCGAGGGCGAGGGTGTGATCGGCCCGGCTGAGGGCGCGCGGCCGCGCGAACTGATCAAGCGCGACGAGCCCTCCGCGGCCGCCTCCGACTGAGCAGTCGCGCGCCGGATCCGTTACACCGACGACGGCTGGCGCGACCACGCGCGCCGTGACTCCGGTGGGCGCCTGCCGTGCGTCGGCAGCTATCGTCCCGACGGCGCGGCGGCGGAGGTGGCGCCCAGCGCCTGACGCGCGGCCGCCCTCGACCACGCATCGGAAGGGTCGGCGCGAACGCCGACGAGCCGGCAGGCCGCGGGTGCGGTGGTGAGCGCTGTGCGCCCAGGCAAGGCGGTGGCCGCGGCAGGGTCGCCGCGGCCACGCGCTGGTTGATCGAGTCGACGCGCGATGTCGGTGGGGCGGCTCAGACGTGCTGGCCGATCTGGAGCAGGTTGACGACGCGCGTCACCCCCGGCACCCCGGCCGAGACGTCGCTCGCCATCTGCTTCACGAGCGGATTCGGCACCGTGCCCTGTAGCGTGACCTCGCCGCCGCGCACGGCTACCTGGATCGTGTTCATCGCCACCGCCTGCGTCGTCGGGTTGGCGTTCAGCGCCGCCTCGACGTCGCGCAGGATCTGCACGTCCTCCCGCGAGGTGTCGGCGCCGTTGGGCGAGACGCCGGCGACGATCTGCGGTCCCGCCTCGCGCGAGGCGGCCGGCGCCGGCGAGGGGATGAACGAGGATCCCATCGGCGCGGGGGCACCGGTCGTCACGCCGCTGATCGCCTCTCGCTCGGAGGTGCGCTCGGTCGCGCCGCCGACGCCGCCCGACCAGCCGCTCGTCGTCCCGGCGGCGTAGGGCTGGGTGACGGGCCGGTCGCGCGTGGCGTCTTCGCGGCGCTCCGTCGGCCACTCGTCGAAGTGGGTCGCCGGCTGTGGCGCCGACGAGGTGTGCAGGTGCGCCGTGTAGCCGGGCTGATTGGTCGGCCGCGGCGGCTCGGGGACGCTCCCGGTGCGCGAGCCCGTCTCGGTCGGCTCGTGCCGCTGACCATCCTGCGACGATCGGCGGCTCATGAAGAACCAGAACGCGGCGACACCCAGCACCGCCAGACCGAGCAGCACTTCGGAGGTGGGGAAGCGCCGCTTCGGCTTCGGCCGCACGCGCTCGAGCAGCGGCTCGGCCACGCTCAGGTCGAAGCTTGGCGTCGGCAGGTCGGACCACGGCCTGGACTTCTTGGCCAGGCCGAGCGACGCCAGCGTGCTCTTGCGGCTCAGACCCGAGAGCACCGGCGCATCGGAGAGGGCGAGGCCGAGCTTGCGGACCTCGAACCCGCCGAGGTTGCCGAGCGCGTCGAGGCCGAGCTTCGCGGTCAGCCCCGTCCGCTTGGGTTCCATCAGGCCGAGGCGCATCAGTGGCGCCCGGCCGTCGCGCCCCAGGTCCGGGAGGGCATCGCCGCTCTTGCGCACCGCCTTGAGCGTGCGACTGCTGCCGCGGCTGAGCTTTTCGATCGCCGCCTCGAGCGCCGAGGCGGCGCGCTCCTGCCCCTCAGCCCCGGCGCTGCGAGTGAGCGCCAGCCAGGCGGCTAGCCGATCCGTCGCGTCGTCCAGGCGATCGCGCGACTCGCGGTAGCTCCGCGTCCCGAGCCTGGCGGCTTCATCGGCGCACGCGCTGCGTCCAAATCCAAACATACACGTTCCTCCTGCTCTGCGCGGGTCGCGGCTCAGCTGACCAGGCCGCGGCCGTCGACCACCCCTCAGACTAGCGAATCGTCAACGCTACGGTGAGAGCAGAATCCGTGCCGACGCCCGCCTGAACGCTCTAGCCGCCGCGGGCCCCCTGCCCCCCAGTTTTTTGGGGTGTCCAGGTCGGGGTCTCCAGTCCGGGAGGTGATACCCTCCTGCCCCCCATGGTTATGGGGTGGGGAGCACTCCCTCAGCGGTGGAGGTGGTAGGGCACGCTCACGACCACAGTGTTGGGGCGGAAGAACAGGCGGGTGCGCAGCCGCAGCGCCTGCTGGTTGTGGAGGAACCACTCCCACCAGCGGCGCGGCACGAACTCGGGCAGGACGACCGTGATCGGCAGGTCGACCTCCTCGTCTTGCGCGTCGAGCGCCTCGATGTAGGCCATGAGCGGCCCGCTGATGCTCCGGTACGGGGTTTCAAGGATCACCAGCGGCACGTCGGTGTCGAGCTGCTGCCACTCGCTGCGCAGCCCGGCGGCGCCGTCCGGGTCGTCCGTGATGTGGACGGCGCGCACATCCTGGGAGATTGAGCGGGCGAAGGTGAGCGCGGCGATCGCCGCCTGGTTGAGCTTGCTGATCGGCACGAGCACCACCTGCTCGCGCGGCTCGGGCAGCGGGAACGAGTCGGGCCCGAGGCGCAGCTCCTCGTCGACGGTGCGGTAGTGCCGCCGAATGCCGAGCATGAGCGCGACCAGGGTCGGGATGAGGAGGAGCACGACCCAGGCCCCGTGCTCGAACTTCGTCACCGCGATGATGATGGCGACAATGCCGGTGGTGAGCGCGCCTAGGACATTGATGGGCAGGCTGGTCGACCAGCCCGGCTCGCGCAGCCGCCACCAGCGCACTGCCACGCTCGCCTGGGAGAGCGTGAACGAGATGAACACGCCCACGGCGTAGAGCGGGATCAACCCGGACACGCTCGCGCCGAACGCGACCAGGAGCAGCGTCGCCAGCAGCGCGAGGACGCAGATGCCGACCGAGAAGGCGAGGCGGTCGCCCCGGTTCTGGAACTGGTGCGGCATGAAGTCGTCGCGCGCCAGGAAGTAGTTGAGGCGCGGGAAGTCGGCGAAGGCGGTGTTGGCCGCCAGCACCAGGATCAGCATCGTGGCGATCTGCACGACGAGGTAGATCGGGGAGCTGTCCCAGACGGCGTGCGCGATCTGCGAGATCACCGTCTCGGTCTCGCTCGGGACGATCTCGAGCGCGTGGGCGACCAGGGTGATGCCGAAGAAGAGCACACCGAGGATGAGCGCCATGGCGGTCAGCGTGATCTGGGCGTTTTTCCACTCGACCGGCTTGAACGCCGGCACGCCGTCCGAGATCGCCTCGACGCCGGTGAGGGCGGCGCAGCCGGAGGCGAAGGCGCGCAGCAGCAGGAAGAGCGTGAGCGGCTCGGCGGCGACCTGCACCGCCTCGGTGGTGGCCACCGGACCGAGCGTGCCCGTGGCGAGGCCGTAGGCGGCCACCGCCAGGGTAAGGAACATGGCGCCGATGAAGAAATAGGTCGGTATCGCGAAGATGCTGCCCGACTCGCTCACGCCGCGCAGGTTGCCGATCGTGATGAGCGCGATGAACAGCACTCCCAGCTCGACGCTGAGCGGCTGCAGGCTCGGCCAGGCCGAGGTGATCGCGGCAACGCCGGCCGAGACGGAGACAGCGACGGTGAGGGTGTAGTCGATCATCAGCGCTGCCGCCGCCACCAGCGAGGGCACGGTGCCGAGGTTGTCCTTGGTGACGATGTAGGAGCCACCACCCTGCGGGTAGGCGCGGATCGTCTGGCGGTAGCTGAACGACACCACTGCCAGCAGCGCCACGATCGCGACGGCGATCGGGATGCTGTAGGTGAGGGCGGAGGTGCCTGCCGCCACCAGCACGAGCAGGATCTCCTCGGTGGCGTAGGCCGAGGAGGAGAGCGCATCGGACGCGAAGACCGCGAGCGCCTTCTTCTTCGAGAGGCGCTCGTGCTGCGCCTCCTCGCTGGCGAGCGGACGGCCGAACAGGAACCGCTTCGCCTTATACCACCAGCGCTCGAAGCCCGCCTCCGGCTCGAAGGCGCGCTCGGTGGCGCGCAGCAGGTTTTTCCGGACACGCCGCAGCTTGTCGGTGTGGAGGCGCGTGATGCGGACGTAGTGGGTGCCTGGCTGGGGGCCGCGCTCGTGGTCGTAGGCGTGCAGGTCGCTGGTACGCCGACGCGGCCGGGTCGGCTCGACCCCAACCTGTCCGGGAGGTGATTTATCTGTCAAGGTGGGGGATACTCCAATGCGGCGCACCGGTCACCCTGGGCTCGCCCACCCCCGTGCCTGACGTCGCGCACGGCCGAGCCCCTCGACATCGGTGAGACAGGTGGTCGCCGCGCCCTCTGTTACCATTCTAGCAACTTCCCCGGCGTTTGGCTTGGGTGCCATGATTGTCCGCGCGCCCACCCCGCCGTCGGGTGCGGTCGGCGCATGCTGCCGCCGCAGCCCGGTGCGACGCGCGAGCCGTTTGCCGGCGGGGCATGCTATCATGCGTCCATGCTCGGCCGTGCGATCTGGCGCCGGCGCGGGCGCGGGCAGGCCTTGCGCCTGCCCGTCGTTCTTTTCGGACGGGCGCCGGCCGGGCTCCCGACCGAGCGCTCTCAGCGGGTCGTCCCCCGTCCGGGTTACGGGCGGCCCTAGCCGCTGGCGGGTGCCGGGGGGCGGCTGAGGGCTGCCGGCTCGCCCGCCACCAGCAGGTTGAGAGCGCGCGGGATAAGGCGGATGTGGACCGGGGTGAAGCCGGTCGGCTCCCCATCGAGCTGGATCGGCATGGCGCGGCGCGGCGCCACCCACACCTGGCGCGCCCGGTAGAACTCGACCTGGCGCGAGCCGCGGTGGCGGCCGCGCAGCAGGTTGAGGACGTGGCGCAGCTTCGCGCCAAGCCCGCGGCCGTTGAAAATGCAGACGTCGAAGAGGCCATCGTCGAGCCGGGCGTCGCGGCTGAGCTCCATGAGCGCGTACAGCCCGGCGTTGGCCACGATCGTTAGCAGGGTCTGACGGTGGAGGCGGAGCCCGTCGATCCGCAGCTCGGTCGGCGAGCCCTCGAACCAGAGGCCGGTCCAGAAGGAAGCGACCGCGATCGCCGGCACGCCGAGTGCGCGCTTGATCGTCGGCTCCAGACCCCGCGCTACCTCGGCGTCGAAGCCGATGCCCGCCCAGAGCAGGAAATAGCGGTCACCGGCCAGGCCGACGTCGATCCGGCGCGCGGTGGCGCGGGCGAGCGCGGCGCCCGCGGCGGCCGGCTCGAGCGGCAAGCCGACCTGCCGCGCCAGGATGTTGGCTGTGCCGATCGGCACGACGCCGAAGTCGATGCCGGTACCCACGAGCGGCTGCGCCACCTCGTTGGCGGTGCCGTCCCCACCGGCCGCCAGCACGGTGTCGTAGCCTGCGCGCACCGCCCGCTCGGCCAGGGCGCGGGCGTGGCCGGGGCCGCGCGTCTCGACCACGTCCACCCCCCAGCCGGCCTCGCGCAGGGGCGCGACGGCGCGGCCCAGGTCAGCCTGGAAGAAGGCGACGCCGCTGACCGGGTTGGCGATCAGGCAGGCGCGCCGCCGACGCGGCTCCGCCGGAGCCTGCCCCGCCGCGCCGGGGTCGGCGCGCCCGGTCTCGGCCTCCGCGCCCGTCATCCGCTCCTCCATTCCGCTCGGCTCAGCCCGGCGTGAGCGTGGTCGAGCCGTCTGCCCAGACCAGGATCGGCGTCACCGAGGCCGGCGCCGGGTAATCGCGCTCGAAGTCGGCGACGACGAGCGGGCGCTTCGCCGCGATCGCGCGCGCGACCGCCACGACGTCCCCGTGTGTGACCGCCACGACCGTGGCGCCGGGAAACCGCCTTGCCTGCTCGGTCAGAAAGCTGCCGATGCGCCCCGCGATCTCGTCGAGCGACTCGTCGCCCGGCAGCATCACGTCCGGGTCGTAGGCGCGCTGCCGCAGCGCCCGCCACTGCATCTGGTCGATCCCCTCGCGCACCCAGCGTACCTCGTTCAGCCGCTCGTCGATGCCGATCTCGATGCCGGGGTGGTGGGCCGCGATGATGGCGGCGGTCTCGCGTGCCCGCTCGAGCGGACTCGACCGGATCGCCGCGAGCTGCTCGGTCGCGAGCCGCCGCGCCGTCGCCTCGGCCTGCTCCCGCCCGCTCGCGCTCAGCGAGAACCCGGGCAGCCGGCCGTAGAGCAGGCGGCGCGGGTTCTCGACCAGCCCGTGCCGGACCAGGAGCACGCGCGCTGGCGGGGTTCCCTCGGCCCGGACGGGGCTCCCGCCGTCCGACCGGTCCGGCAGCGCCTCCGGCGTGGCGTGCGCGCAGCGGTCAGCCGCGCCCATCAGCCGGCGTAGGCGGCATCGAGCAGCTCCATCACGTGGCGCACGGGCAGCCCCGAACCCTTCGCCCGCAGCCCCGCCTCAATCTGGATCATGCAGCCCGGATTCGCGGAGACGACGACGTCGGCGCCGGTCTCGAGAATGTGGACGACCTTGCGCCGCTGGAGGCGGTCGGCCATGTCGGGCTGGATGAGGTTGTAGACGCCGGCCGAGCCGCAGCAGAGGCTCGCCTCCGCCATCTCGACCAACTCGAGCCCCGGGATCGCGCCGAGCAGCATGCGCGGCGCGGCCGTGACCCGCTGGGCGTGGGCGAGGTGGCACGCCTCCTGGTAGGTGGCACGCAGCCGGAGCGGGCGCGTCGGGGGCACGAGATCGAGCGCGGCCAGGAACTCGGTCACGTCGCGGACGCGGTCGCTGAACCGCTTCGCCCGCTCGGCCCAGATCGGGTCAGCCGCCAGGAGCTCCCCGTACTCTTTGAGCGCGGCGCCGCAGCCGGCGGCGTTGACGAGGTAGACCGGGGCACCGGTGCGCTCGAAGGCGGCGATGTTGCGGCGGGCGAGCTCCCGGCCACCGTCGAGGTCGCCACCGTGGGTGTGCAGCGCGCCGCAGCAGCCCTGGCCGGCCGGCACGTCGACCCGGCAGCCGTTGCGCCGCAGCACACGCACGGTGGCGCGGTCGACGCGCGCGAAGGCGGTGCTCTGGATGCAGCCGGCGAGGAGCGCGACATGGTGGCGTTGGCGCGTCGGTGCCACACGGGAGCCCGACCTGTCAGTGGGCAGCGGCGGGTAGCTCTGACCGCGCGCGACGAAGAAGCGCCCGCGCACGCTCGGCGTCAACGCCTCGACGCGCCGCAGCCCCAGTCGGTCGAACAGGCCGCTGCGGCGGACGGCGCGCTGGAGGCCGAGCCGCTGGTAGGCGGCGACGAGTCGACTGACGAAGCGGAAGCGCGCCATGTCGCGGAACAGCCAGCCGAAGACGACCGCGCGCAGCAGCCGCGCGCTCCGGTCCGGGGGGACGTGGCGCACGATCTGGGCGCGCGACGCCTCGAGAATGGCGCCGTAGTGGACACCGGTCGGGCAGGCGGCTTCGCAAGCGCGGCAGTTGAGGCACTGCGCCATCTGGAACCGGAATACCGGGTTGTCGACGCTGAGGCGGCCCTCGGCCACCGCCCCGATCAGGTGGATGCGTCCGCGCGGCGACGACGACTCGACATAGGTCTCGCGGTAGGTCGGGCAGACGGGCAGGCACAGCCCGCAGTGGACGCAGCGGCAGATGATCGCCGGATCGGGGATATCGGGGCCGGCGAAGCCCCGCGGCGTGGTGGCCGGCGCGGCTGCACCCGGCGCGGACAGGGTCTCGATCGCCATGACGGGCGCACTCCTTCGCGATTCGTCCCTCCAGTATTCGCGGCGGGCCGCACGGTTGTCAACGCGCGGCCCGCCCGCCTGCTGCTGCGCTGCCCGCGGCGGCGGGTTCACGGCGCCGCGCTGTCAGGAGCGGTGAGCACCTCGCGCCACGAGATCAGCCGGATCGATTCGATCACGATCTCGCCCGGCGCGGGCAGCGGATCGAGGCGCAGGCGCGTGAGGAGCGCGTCGGCGGGGCTGGGGACGGCCCCCTCACCCGGCCTCTCCCCCAATGCTGGGGGAGGGGAGATGGTGGGCGCTCCAGCTCCTGACCTCTCCCCCGATCCCGGAGGAGAGGAGATGGGGGTGGCGCCCGCTCGCGGCCGCTCCCCGAAAGCTTGGGGAGAGGAGGGGAGGGCGCCTGCCGGGGGTTGTAGTGCGGCTGAGGCCGGCGGGTGGCCGGCCGGCGCTGCGGCGGCGAGCTGGGTGGCGGCCGGGTCGGCAACTTCGCCCGGGTCGGGTTGGGGCAGCGGCGGGGTGGCGGGGGGCGTCAGGGCGATGCGG
The DNA here is from genome assembly GCA_042408635.1 of Chloroflexota bacterium. Taxonomy (GTDB): domain Bacteria; phylum Chloroflexota; class UBA6077; order FW602-bin22; family JBHOQZ01; genus JBHOQZ01. Next base: position 7,997 of record JBHOQZ010001012.1, on the reverse strand, counting down.
TAGGTGCGCGGGCGGCCGTCGGCGCGCACGACGAAGCTGCGGCGGTGCTCGGGCGAGAAGCCTGCCTCCCCCTCTACTACCCAGTAGACCTCGCCGGCCGTTGCCAGGTCGCCCGAGTCGAGGCGTGCCCGCATGCGCACCTCGATCCCCGCCACCTCGCCCAGCGGCAGCGCGAGCGGCGGGCTGACCAGGAACGGGTCGTTGCCCACGGCTCGCCAGCCACCCGCCGCCCCGGTCGACGCCAGTTGCCCATTCGGCTCCCACCCCGCGTCATCGTCCGCGAGTCGCCAGCCCGGGAGCGCCTCGGAGGTTCGCCATGCCGGTCGAATCCCGGTCGACGCGTCATCGTCCACGAGTCGCCAGCCGGGGAGCGCCTCGCCCCCGCCCCCAGCCGCCCCCGCCAGCTCCCCAGCGCCGTCGAGCCCGCGGTCAGGCGAGGCGGAGCCCATCGCCTCTGCCCCGGCCCCCGGAATGAGCTGGCCAGCCATCTCCTCTCCCCCAGCATTGGGGGAGAGGCCGGGTGAGGGGGCCGTCCCCGGGCTGGGTGAGGGGGCCGCCCCCGCCCCCCTCCGCTCATAGATCCCCAGGGCGTAGCGGTAGTGGGGCGTGGTGAAGGCGTGGCGCGGCGCGTAGTGCATCAGGAACTCCGGCAGCGCCAGCAACTCGCTTTCAAGCAGGACCGGCGGTTCGTGCAGCACGACATAATCCGGCCAGGTGGCCGAGAGCCAGCCGATCGTGTCGCCCTCGGCCAGCCGCTCGGCCAGACCGGGACTGACCAGGCCCAGCGGATCGATCGCGCGCAGCCCGGAGCGGTAGGCGATCGTCCCGGCCTCGACCGCGGCGAAGCTCGATCCGGCCGGCGCGTGCCGCCGGAGCCAGTCGCCGGCGGTCGAGTAGGCGACATCGCGCGGGTCGCGCGCCTCGCGCACGACCGCGATGCCGAGCGCCGGCACGTTCACGCCGACCGACCCGACCACCAGCAGCCCGGCGAGCCCCGCTCGGACCCCAGCCTGCCAACTCGGTCGGCCGGGCCGGAGCGTCAGGGCACTGAGCCGGCACCAGAGGCTGTCGGCGCCGGCGCCCGCCAGCAGGCAGAGCGCCCAGAGGAGGGGCGCCACGTACCAGTGGTAGGTGACCACGCCGAGCGCGGCGTAGGCCGCGACGTAGAGCGCGACGGCAGCCGGCCCGAGCAGGAGGGTCGGGCCCGTCCCCTGGCGGCCGAGCCGGCCCAGGAGCGCGACCAGGCCGAGGAGCGCGAAGGGGTACAGCGCCGGCGGCGGCCCCATGAAGATCCGCAGCCAGATGAGTGTCCAGTCGACGAACAGGTTGCCCGGGCGCTCCTGCCAGAGCCCGGAGCGCACGTGCGCCACCTTGGCGGCGAGCGTCGCCGGCAGGGGTGAGCCGAGCGCCGGGATCGCCCAGGCGCACCAGAGCCCTAGCGGGACGGCCGCCGCGACGCCGAAGGCGCCGAGTGCGCCAGGAGTCGGGCCCGCTTCGTGGGCGCGGGCACGTCGGACCGACCAGGCGAGGTGCGCGCCGACCACCCCGAGCGCAAGCAGGCCGTCCCCGCGTGTGAGTGCGAGCAGACCGAGCAGGAGCCCGGCGAGGGCGTGGCGGCTCGCGTGATAGGCAAGCAGACCGCCGGTCAGGAGCGCGAGGTAGAGCGTCGTTTCGAGGCCGACCGTTAGGTGCGGCAGCGGGGCCGTGGCGAGCAGCAGCCCGGCCACGAGGCCGCCGAGCGCGAAGCCGCCCGCGCGCAGCAGGAGCGCGGTGAGCGCGGCCGCGGCCGCCAGCGCGCCGACCGCGAGCCAGTGGCCGGCGAGGAGTGGATCGAGGCCGAGCCGGGCGGCGAGCGCGACGAGCAGCGTGAAGAGCGGGGAGGTCGCGCCGTTGTGTACCTCGCCGGGGTTGAACACCCAGCCCTGGCCGGCGGCCAGGTTGGTGGCGTAGCGGGCCACGATGTAGGCGTCGTCGAAGTTAAAGTCGCGGAACAGCCACGCCACCGCGCCCGCCGCCACCGTCGGGGGCAGCGCCACAAGCACTGCCGAGCGCCGGAGCCCGGCCGCCACGCTGGCCACCCCGGGGGCACATGTCCCCCGCGCGACGGTCGGCAGCTGCTGATTGAGCACCCGATCCGCCGTCCGGCTCACCCCGAGAAGCTAGTCTCGCTGTAAGTCCGAGCCATGAAGTTGAGGTACTGCTGCTTCGTCATGGGCGCCTTGAAGGCGCCGAGCACGCGCCGGCCCTCGGTCGCGCCGTCGGCCAGCAGGTCGATGACCGTCATCGCCATCGCCTTGGCGCCGTTGATGTAGCCCTGCTCCGGGTCGGCGATCCGGTAGTCGCGCCCGTGGCCAGTGCCGACCGCGCCGCCGGTGTAGGGGTGGAGCGCCGGCATGATCTGGGTCAGGTCGCCCATATCGGTCGAGCCGGAGCGGTGGCCCACCTGCACGACGTGCTCCTCCCCGACCAGTGCGACGGCGTTGCGCTTGAAGAGTGCCGCCAGCTCGCGGTCGTTGGCGAGCGGCAGGTACCCCGGCACCGAGGTGATCTCGACCGTCGCGCCCAGCGCCAGCGCGCCTGCCTTGAGCGCGCGGTCGACCTTGAGGCTGGCGTCCTCGATCGCCTCGGTCGTCTTGGCGCGCACGTACATCTCCATGCGCACGTCGTGCGGGATCACGTTGACGAGGTCGCCGCCGCGCGTGATGATCGGGTGGACGCGCACCGAGTCCTCGTCGCGGAACGTCTCGCGCTGGGCGTGGATCGCCTGGAGCGCGAGCGTGGCGGCGTTGAGGGCGTTCACGCCCTTGTGCGGCGCACCGCCGGCGTGCGCCTCCTTGCCGATGAAGCGGGCCTGCTTGGCGAGGAAGCCGTTGCTCGAGGCGGAGAGCGCGAACTTGCCGTCGCTCGGGTTGCTGGTGGTGTGGATCATCATCGCCATGTCGACGTCGTCGAAGGCGCCGATCCGCACCAGCTCCTGCTTACCACCCAGCAGCTCGATCTTTCCCTGGCGCCGCAGCCCGAGGCGGTACTCGACCTCGACGTACTCCTCCGCCGGCACCGCGAACAGCACGACGCGCCCGCTCAGGTGGCGCAGCGCGTCGGCGCCGAGCAGCCCGAGCCCGGTGCCGACCATCATCGCAAGCTGGGCGTGGTGGCCGCAAGCGTGGGCCGCGCCCGTCGTCGGGTCGGCCTGCGGATGGTCGCGCACCAGGATCGAGTCGAGTTCACCCATCACGCAGACGCTCGGTCGCGCCTCGCGGCCCGGTAGCGTCGCCTTGACGCCGGTGATCGCCAGCCCCTCCTGTGGCGAGAGACCCATGTCGCGGAACGTGCGCGCGATCAGCGCGGCGGTGCGGTGCTCCTTGTACCCCAGCTCGGGGTGGCGGAAGATATCCTCGGCCAGCGCGATGATCTCGTCGCGGCGCGCGTCGATCGCGCGGCACACGGCATCTTTCAGTTCGCTCGTCGTCGGCAAGCGCCCACCTCCTCAGCGCGCCACGCGGGTCTTTGCCCCGAGCCACCAGGGGCGATTCATCGCCATGGCGCGGCGCGGTCAGTATAGTTGCCCACCAGGCACCATTCGAATCCGCCCCGCCGGACCGGGCATCGACGGCCCTTCTAAGGAAACCGAACCATCCGGCCAAACCAAACGTATAACCTACTGAGGGGGCCACACCAGCGGACCGCAGAGGGGACGGAGCGACGATGAACTACCACGAACTGGAGCGCCTCTTCGGGCAACGCTCGACCCGCCGCCGCTTCCTCTTCACGGCCGGCGCGCTGGCCGGTCTCGCCGTGGTGCCGCCGCTGGCACGGGAGAGCGACCCGCACGGCCGCCCGTGGTATCCGAAGATGGCCCGGCCACGCTTCAGCGCCTACCCCTTCAGCCTCGGCGTCGCCTCTGGCGATCCCCGACCCGACGGCGTCGTCCTCTGGACCCGGCTCGCGCCCGAGCCGCTGATGGCCGACGGCGGCATGCCGCCCCAGCCGGTCGAGGTGACGTGGCAGATGGCCGAGGACGAGGCGCTGCGCCGCGTCGTCCGTTCGGGCACGGCGCTCGCGCGCCCCGACTGGGCGCACGCGATCCACGTCGAGGTGGATGGCCTCGAACCCGCGCGCGACTACTGGTACCGGTTCGTGGTAGGCGGCGTCGAGAGCCCGGTCGGGCGCACGCGCACCGCACCGGCCCCCGGCGCCCCGGTCGACCGGTTCCGCTTCGCCTTCGTCTCGTGCCAAAACTGGCAGCAGGGGCTCTACACCGCCTACCGCGACCTGGCGCGGGTCCCCGCCGAAGGAGGGTGGGGTTTCGACCTGGTAGTCCATCTGGGCGACTACATCTACGAGAGCCGCATCCCCGAGAACGGCGGCGTACGTGGCCAGCGGCTGCCGTTCGAGGTGCGGGCCGAGCCGAAGGGGCTCGACGAGTACCGGCTGCGCTATGCGCTCTACAAGAGCGATCCCCACCTCCAGGCGGCCCACGCCGCCGCGCCCTGGATCCTGACCTGGGACGACCACGAGGTCATGAATGACTACGCCGACCGCTTCGCGGCCGGCTACAACCCGGAGGACGTCCGCGCGTTCCTGCTGCGGCGTGCGGCGGCCTACCAGGCCTATTTCGAGCACCAGCCGCTGCGGCTCGCCCAGCAGCCGGTTGGGCCCGACCTGCGGCTCTTCCGCCGGCTCGCCTTCGGCGACCTGGTCGAGTTCCACGTCCTCGATACGCGGCAGTACCGCTCGCGCCAGCACGGCCGCTGCGCGGCCGACGAGCGCGCGGCCAACGGCGGCTACTGCGCCGCCGCGCTCGACCCGACCCGGACGATCCTGGGCGCGGACCAGCGGGCCTGGCTCCTCGACGGGCTGGCGGCGACGCGGGCGCGCTGGAGCGTGCTCGCCAACCAGGTGCCATTCGCCCCGCTCAACCTGAGCCTGAACCCGGCGGCGCCGAACTACGGCGGCGACGGCGACAAGTGGGACGGCTACGCGGCCGACCGGGCCGCGGTGCTGGCGGCGCTGGCTGCTCAGCGCGGGAGGGGCGTCGAGCCAATCGTCATCACCGGAGACATCCACGCCAACGCCGTCTACGAGCTCAAGTACAACCCTGACACGCCGCCGGGCGACCCCTTCTACGCCACCGTCGACGCCGCCGCGCCGACGGTCGGCACCGAGTTCGTCGGTACCTCGATCAGCTCGGGCGGCGACGACCCGCACCCGGTGATCGGGCGGCTGACGCTCTGCGGGCCCAGCCCAACCAACCCGCACCTGCGCCTGCTCGACGCGCACCGTGGCTACGTCGCGTGCACTGTGACGCCGACCGAGTGGCGCGCCGACTACCGCGCGCTGCCAAGCGTGCGCGACCCCGACGCGGTCGCCTTCACCCTCGCCACGTTCGTCGTCGAGGCCGGCCAGCCCGGCACCCACCTCGACGGCCGCTGCGGCCCCTAGCTAGCCTCGACGGTCGACGAGCTGCGTGGGCTCATGACGGCGCTACGCTGTCAGTTCGCGGTGAGCCCCGGCGCCGACATGGCCTTGCCCAGGAACCAGAGGGCTATAAGCCGTTTCGGGTGGGATCGGCCGGCTCCTTCGCCACGGCGGGCTCTGGGGGCAGTCGCCGGGCGAACGGTGCGTTGGTCTCGGGGCGCGCTTACGGCAGCGGGGCTGAGTAGGCTGGAGCGGGCCTGGGCGGCTCGAGCTTGTCGAGCGCGCGGAGGGGTTGTCAGGGTGCGCATCGCCGGGAAGGCGCGATCTCGGCGTGGTGCGTGGTGGTAAGCTTGACAGACCCCCGATGCCGGGATTATCATTCTCGCCGGGCAATGTCCGGCATTGCCCGGCTGAGCTCACTACCTTGCGATGAGGAGCGCGAGCAGCAGATGGATGCGAGTTCGGGTAGTCGTTGCTTGCGCTGGGGCGCAGGGCGCGAGGAGTAAGCCTATAGCCAGCGGCTGCTCAAAGCCGCAGTAGGGCTCCGCCCCCTCGCCGCCCGGCGAGGGGTTTTTGTGTCCTCATTGTCTGTGCCGGATTGTCGTAACCGGTCCGCTTGAACCCCGCCCCTGGCGCGGCCATCTCTGCCCCACAACCGAATCGTGTGGCAGTGTTGCGTGGGTTCGCCCCCCGGCTGCCCAACCCGCTGACTGCCCAACGGGAGCCGGCGCGGCGTGGTCGGTCACATTGGTGTGATCGGTGCGGGGCTGCGGCTTGTCCGACGGGCGGGTAGGCGGCACCGTGCGTCGACCGGGCGTTTGGTGCTCGGGGCGCTTGCCAGAAACCGGGTGATGGCCCTGCTAGCTACGTCGCGCGGGCCTGTGCAGGTGCGTGGGTTCAATCGACCTAACGCCGACGCGGGCTGGCTCCGTTAGCGAGGATTCCGGTTGCCCCGTCAGCCGAGGGCTCGTGCGAGCGCCTCATCGTCGGAGTGAGAGGAGTGGATCTGGAGATGTCAGGAGACGGACTATGCTGGAGAATGGGCTGCTCCTCGAATTGTTCAAGAACCTGCAGACGGCGGTGGCGCGCTCCCCCGATGCGGGCCGTGACCTGGCCCTCACGGCGGCGCTGAGGGGACGGCATCCCGCGGAGATTGCGCTAGCGCTGCGCGAGCTCCACCCGGCCGAGGCACTGGCGGTGTTCAACGTGCTCGACAACGCCCGGGCCGCCGAGGTACTGGAGGCTGTCGACGGCGAGCTGCGCGACTACCTGCTCGCGCACTCCGCGCCTGAGCGTTTGGCCGAACTCCTCGATCGGCTACCCATGGACGATGCGGCCGCGGTGATTGGTGAGGCGCCGGCCGGTCAATCGGCCGCTCTGCTGCGCGCGCTCGAGCGGCGCGATCCCGCTGAGGCGGCGGATGTCCAAACCTTGCTCGCCTACCCTGAGAACAGCGCCGGGCGGTTGATGACCGACAAGTACGCCTCGGTGGGGGTGAGTGCGATGGTGGGCGAGGCGCTGGCGACGGTGCGGCGGCAGGCCGATCGCGTCGAGACGGTCGACTCGGTGTATGTTCTCGACGCGGAAGGCCGGCTCTGTGGGGTCTGCCCATTGCGCCGCTTGCTGGCGGCCGCCGACAACCAGCCGGTCACGGCCGCCATGGTCGGTGAGCCGATCAGTGTGCCGCCGGAGGCCGACCGTGAGGAGGTCGCGCGTCTCAGCCGCCGCTATGATCTCTCAGCGATCCCGGTGGTGGACGCCGATCGGCGCCTGCTTGGCATCGTCACGGTGGATGACGTACTGGACGTTTTGGTCGCGGAGTTCAACGAGGACTACTTCAAGCTCGCAGGGACCGATGCCGAAGCGATGGAGCGCCGAACGCCCCTTCAGGTCGCGCGCCTACGGCTACCCTCGTTGTTGTTGACGATGGCGATCGAGTTGGCGGCGGGCGGGGTGATCGCACACTTCGATGAGGTGCTCAAAGAGGTGATCTTGCTCGCCTCCTTCATGCCGGTGATCTCGGCGATCTCAGGCAACGTGGGGCTGCAAGCGGCGGCGATCGTTGTGCGCGGTCTGGACACTGGCCACGTGCGACTGGGCACGTGGTGGCGTCAGGTGCGCAAGGAGGCGACGACCGGGCTCCTGATGGCGCTGAGCTGTGGTGCCGTGCTGGGCTGCGTGGGCGCGCTTTGGTCGCAGCATCTCCCGTTTGGCATCGTCATCGGCATCGCCCTGACGTGTGCCATGCTCACCGCTGGCTTCATGGGCACAGTAATCCCCTTGCTGTCGAAGCGGCTGGGCTTCGATCCGGCGACCACCGCTGGACCGTTCGAGACGGCGTTTCAGGATGTCATCGGCTTCGCCGTCTTCCTGTCGCTGGCCGCCCAGTTGCTGCAGTGGCTGCGCTAGCCGCCGCCTGGGCGGCGACCACGGTTTAGTCGGGCCGGCTCGCCTTGAGCAGGCCGAGCTCGGCGAGGACTTCGTCGGTGTGCTGCCCGAGCATGGGTGGGGCAGCGAAGACGCCGGGTGGGGTGCGCGAGAGGCGGTAGGGCAGGCCGGGGAAGCTGACCCGGCCGACC
>JBHOQZ010001011.1:0-1157 GCA_042408635.1 Chloroflexota bacterium | reverse complement strand
ATCGCCTCACCCCCGCTCTCACCGCCACCCGACAGGCACCCGCGCCGCCCGGATCGAACCCCTGGCCCGGACGCGATCCCGGCGCGGACGGCGCCTGCTGTGGCGGGCCGGGCGCACCTACCCGCCGGCGCCGCGCGGGGCAGACCGCGGCCTCGCCCCATGCGGCGCGATCCCCGTTCGCTCTCCGCTCCGCAACTAGCGGGCCGCGGGTGAGGGGCTCGGGCTAGGCGCCGGGGAGGCCGGCCGGATCGCCTCCTCGAGGTCGATCCCGACCGCCTCGGCCTTCTGGCGCAGCGGCGCGTAGTCGGCGTCGGTCGCCTCGCTCAACCCGTCGATGTTGTAGAGCGAGCGCAACAGCTCCTTGCCCTGGTCGGAGGCCGCCACCCGCAGCAGACCGTCCTTGATCCGCTGGACCACCTCCGGCGGCAGCCCCTTGCGCACGCTCACGGTGTCGTTCGGGATCGGGTCGGTCTCGGCGATCGGGATGACCTTCTCTATCACGTCGGGGATGGTGCCGCGGACGCTGGTGCGCGCGTCGGTGATCGGCCCGTTAGGGTTGCTGTTGCCGAAGGTGGCGCCCGCGTCGACCTGGCGGTTGTAGACCGCGATCACCACCTTGTCGTGGCCGCCGGCGTAGACGATCTCCGAGAAGAAGCCGCGCAGGTTCTTCGGGTCGAGCCCGACCTTCTCCTGCAGGAGCGAAACGGGGTAGAGGAAGCCGGAGCTTGAGGCTGCGTCGACAAAGGCGAAGCGCTTGCCACGCAGGTCCTCGAGCGTCTTGATGCCGCTGTCGACGTGGGTGATGATCTGGGCGCGGTAGTTCTTCGAGCCCTGGCGCACGCTCGAAAGGATCACCTCGGTGCCGTACTTCTTGCGGGCGAGCGCGTAGCTGAAGGGGTTGAGCCAGCCGATGTCGACGTTCTCGGCGCCCATCGCCTCGATCACGGCGGTGAAGTTCGTCGGCACCGAGACCTCAAAGGTGTAGCCGGTCTCCTGGGTGAGCAGGTCAGCCAGCGGCCGCCCGCTGGCGAGCACCTTCTGCGAATCCTGCGACGGCACGAACGCCATGCGCAGCGGCTTCTGCGGGCTGCCGAGCTCGCCCGGGGCCGGCGCCACGACCCCGGCGCGCGGGGAGGCCGCCGCCGCGGGCGAGGCGG
>JBHOQZ010001010.1:0-1188 GCA_042408635.1 Chloroflexota bacterium | reverse complement strand
CCGCCTCGGCCGGCGTGCGCGCCAGCAGCGTGACGTCGCGCCCGGCCGCCGCCTGGACGATCGCCAGCGTGGTGCCCCAGCTCCCGGTGCCGTAGATGACGATCCGCACGGCTCCTGCGCCCCTCCCCGACCGCTCCGAAGTCAGCGCGATTGTACGCCGCGCCGCGCGCCACGACTACACGGCGCGATGGTGGTCGTGGCGGTTCCTTGGGCAACCTCCATCACCCCCGCGCCGGCCTGATGAGCGGGCACCTCGTCATCTGCGTGGCCCCGCAGCCCCCGCGGCTGCCCCGCTTGACCACGTGGCGGTGCGCCGCCAAGAATGAAGGGGCAACGGTCGCTGGGAGCTTGGAGGCTCATGGAGCGGGGAGCGGCGGTGGAGCGGCGCGCGCTCGGCATCCTGGGGGGCGGGCAGCTCGCGCGCATGACGGCGCTGGCGGCCTATGAGCTGGGCCTCGAGGTCGCCATCCTCGAGGGTGAGCCGGGCAGCCCGGCGGGCTTGCTGGCAACGCACGAGATCGTCGGCTCGCCCGGCGACGCCGAGGCGCGCGCGCGGCTGGCCGAGGTCGCCCCGGTCGTCACGCTGGAGAACGAGTTCGTGCCGCCGGAGGCGCTCGCCGCCCTCGCGGCGCTCGGCGTCACCGTGCTGCCCTCGGCCGAGACGATCCGGCTCGTGCGCGACAAGCTCGATCAGAAGCGGCTCCTGCAGGCGCACGGGCTGCCGGTGACACCGTTCGCGCCGGTCGACTCGGCCGCGGCGCTGCGCGCCTTCGGGGAGCGCCACGGCTGGCCGGTGGTGCTGAAGGCGCGCCGGCTCGGCTACGCCGGCCGCGGCAACGTCACCGTCGCCGGGCCCGGCGAGGCCGAGGCGGCGCTGGCGGCGCTGCTCTCGGGCCGGCGGGGCGGTGCGGCCGCCTACGCGCCGGCGGGTGGCGACGGCGATTGGCCGCCGCTCTACGCCGAGGCGTGGGTGCCGTTCGAGCGTGAGCTGGCGGTGATGGCGGTGCGCGGGCGCGATGGCGCGCTCGACGCCTACCCGGTCGTCGATACGGTCCAGCGCGAGCACATCTGCCACCAGGTGGTCGCGCCGTCGTCGATCCCCGAGGCGGAGGCGCTGCGCGCGCGCGAGCTCGCGCGGCGCGCCGCCGAGGCGATCGGGCACGTGGGGGTGCTGGGGGTCGAACTCTT
>JBHOQZ010001008.1:0-1877 GCA_042408635.1 Chloroflexota bacterium | reverse complement strand
CGCGCCCACGCGTCGGGGTCGAGGTGGTGGCGAACCGCCTCGCGCGCGCGCTCCCCGGCGCGCCGCAATGCCTCGCGATCAGCCAGCGCGTGGGCGAGTCGGCAGGCGAGCGCATGCACGTCTCGGCGCGGAAAGACCGCTCCTCCGAGCCAGCGGACGAGCTCGCCCAGGCCGCCATGATCGGCCGCGATGACGAAGGCCCCGCAGGCCATCGCCTCGGCCGCGACGAGCCCGAAGTACTCGCTCCCGTGGGGAGGCACGACGACGATGTCGGAGCCCAGCAACCGCTCGATCTTGTCCGCCTCGCTGCAGGCGCCGGGCCATGTCGCCTCGACGCCCATCTCGGCGGCCAACCGCTGCCAGACGCCGCGCAGCGGACCGTCCCCGAGCAGGGCCAGGTCGACGCTCCCCGGGGGCAGCTGGGCCACAGCGCGGATGAGCAGGTCGCCGCCCTTGCCCGCGACGTGCCGGGCGACGAACGTCACCCGCGGGCGCGTATATCGGACCGGCTCGCGGTCGATGCGCGGGATGCCGTGGGGGATGGGCACGGCGCGCGGCAACTGCAGCGCCCCCAGATGGCCCGGCAACGTCACCACGTTGACCGCCACCTGGTTGACGGCAAGGCTCTGGGCCCACTCCCACACGTACTGCCTGGCCCGCTGTGCCCGCGTGGCTGACGTGACTGCCCCACGCAGGGGGCACCCCCGCCCGAGATGGAGCCACCCACATGGGCCGAACTCCTCGACCACTCCGGGCCGGGCGCAGGCTCTCGGTCCATAGTCGTGGTGCAGCCAGACGATCGGCCGCCGCGCCAGCCGCGCCGCTGCGAACCCGATCAGGCTGAAACCGCTCAGTTGGATCAGGTCAGCGCGCCGCAGACAGGCAGCGAGCTCATGGGGACGCGGGCGCCGGACGATCCGAAACGCCGCCGGCGCCTCATACTCCCGCGCGGGTGTGCCCGTGAAGACAGTGACCTCGACGCCCTGGTGCGACAGCGTCTGCGCGAGGAGGCCGGCCACGCTCTCCATACCACCGATCGAGGGGGCAAACACCGGGGTGACCAGGGCGACCCGGAGCTGCCGCGGGGGGCGGATCGTCATCGTGCCGCGGCGTCCGACACTGCTACCGGCGCGCGGCCGACCCGGCGTGGTCGGGCCGCCGCGGCCCCGGTGCCGCTCGCGTCTGCCGCCCGGCCGGCGGTGCTGTCTGCCTGCCAGTGCGGCAGCCGGAGCGTGCCGCCCAGGACGAGCCAGAACAGCATGTTCGACGGGAAGAAGGCCAGCACTTCGCCCCCCTCGAGCGCCTGATAGATCACGTGGATCAGGTAGACCGCAAAGATGCGTGCCCAGATCGCGCTCTCGGCATCTGCCGCCGCGTGCAACGAGTGGCGAAGCTGGACGATCACGGCGGCGAACAGCGCGAGGTAGCCAACCAACCCCAGCAGACCCGTCTGGTAGAGCACCTCCGCCAGGAACGCTTCCTCGACCCGTCGATCGACCGCCAGGCGCCAGGCATAGGGCGACGCCGTCCCGGTGCCGTGGCCAAGCCACCAGAGCGGCTCCGCCTCCACCTCAGCCGCGAGCAGGCTCACCGGCCGGACCAGCCGGTTGTAGACGACGTCCTCGAAAAACTCGTCGCCGGCTGGGTCGAGCGTGTTGAGCCGGGAGGTGACGACCTCCCCCCCGAGCGCCACCGCCATCAGGGTGCCTAGCGGCAGGAGCAAGAACAGCAGCGCCGCTGCCCCGATCAACACGCCTCGCCGGGATCGGTCGAACACGGCCGCACCTGGCTGCCCAGCGGTCGCCGAATCATGATCCGCCGGGTTCACGGCCTCGGCTGGGCCGGGGGATCGCCCGGGTGCGCCGGGGGGCAGGGCG
>JBHOQZ010001004.1:0-4063 GCA_042408635.1 Chloroflexota bacterium | reverse complement strand
TGCGCCCCCTCGTCGTCTCCGCCAGTTGCACCACCTACGGCCACCCGCGCTACCTGCCCATCGACGAGCACCACCCCCAGCAGCCCGTCAGCCCCTACGGCTTCTCCAAGCTCGCCCTCGAGCAGATGGTGCGTGACTACGCCCACGCCTACGGCCTGCGCGCCGTCCTCTTCCGCTACTTCAACGCTGCCGGCGCCTCGGCCGAGCTGGGCGAGGACCACGACCCCGAGACCCACCTCATCCCCCTGGTGCTGCGCGCCGCGCGCACCGGGGAGCCGGTGACCATCTTCGGCACCGACTATCCCACCCCCGACGGCACCTGTGTGCGCGACTATGTCCACGTCCAGGACCTCGCCCAGGCCCACGTCGCGGCCGTCGCCCGCTTGCTCGACGACCCCCACTACCCCGCCCTGACCCCCCTCGAGCCCGCTGAGCCGGCCGCGCCGAGCGGAGCGGTCGCCGCGACCCTGTCGGGCGAGCCGGCTGAGCCGAGTGCCGCGGGGGTGCGGCTGGGGCGGGTGGCGAGCTACAACCTGGGCAACGAGCGGGGGTACTCGGTGCGCGAGGTGCTCGCGGCGGCGCGCTGGGTGACGGGGCGGCCGATCCCGGTGCGGGTGGGGTCGCGGCGGCCGGGGGACCCGGCGGAGCTGGTTGCCTCGAGCACCAGGGCCCGGGCGGAACTCGCCTGGCGTCCCCGCTTCCCCGATCTGGCGACGATCGTGCGCAGCGCCTGGGCGTGGCAGGAGCGCCACCCCCACGGCTACCGATCTGAGCCGGCAGCCACGCTGCAGGCGGTGGGTTGAGATGACGATCGCGGTCGAAGAGCGCCGCGCGGCGAGCGCGCCGCCGCGCGCGGCGGCCTCCGTCGAGCGGCACGGCTACCAGGTCGACGTCATGTCGCGGGGCGACAAGCTCGTCTACTGGTCGCTCGTGGCCCTCTGGCTGGGGGGGAACGTGCTCTTCTGGGGGTGGTGGTTCAACGAGGACCACATCGTCACCCTGCCCGGCCTGATCTTCAACTCGTTGCTGATCGCCTACGATTTGCTGCTGCCCGGCTGGTTCCTCTTCTTCCTGGGGCGGATGCGGGAGCCCAACCCGGCCGTCCCCCCGCCGCCGGGGCTGCGCGTGGCGATGGTGACGACGAAGGTGCCCGGCAGCGAGCCGTGGCCGGTCGTCGAAGAGACGCTGCGCGCGATGCTCGATCAGAAGGGCTACCCGCACGACGTCTGGCTGCTCGACGAGGGTGGCGACCCCGAGGTGGCGGCGGCCTGCGCGGCCATGGGCGTGCACTACTTCACCCGCAAGGGGATCGCGAAGTACCAGCAGCCGGACTGGCCGTTCAAGTCGAAGACCAAGGCGGGCAACTACAACGCCTGGCTCGACGCGATCGGCTACGAGCGCTACGACGTGCTCGTGCAGATGGACACCGACCACGTGCCGCAGCCCGGCTACCTGGTCGAGATGCTGCGGCCGTTCGCCGATCCCGAGATCGTCTACGTGGCGGCGCCGAGCATCTGCGACCGCAACGAGCCGTTGAGCTGGATCGCCCGCGCCCGCGTCGAGGCCGAGGCGATGGTGCACGGCCCGGTCCAGGCCGGCTATTCGTCGCTGGGCTGCCCGATGATCATCGGCTCGCACGCCACGTTCCGCACGGCCTGCCTCAAGGCGATCGGCGGCTTCCAGCGCACGTTGGCCGAGGACCACGACAATGCGCGCGTCTTTGCCACCCACGGCATGCGCGGCGCCTTCGCCTTCCGGGCGATCGCCCGCGGCGACGGCCCGGCCACCTTCGCCGACGCGATGGTGCAGGAGTACCAGTGGGCGCGGGCGGTCGTGCAGATCCTGCTCAACTACTTCCCGAGCGGAGCGCGCTGGATGCGCCCGGGCGCGTTCGCCGTTTTCCTCTTCTGCGAGACCTGGTATCCGTTCCTCGCGGGCGTGCAGTTCTGCGGCCACCTCCTGCCGTTCCTCGCCCTGACCGGCGGGATGAGCTGGGTGTCGGTCTATCTGCCGGACTTCATGGTGCGGCAGGGCTTCCTGATCGGCGTGATGGTCGCCGCCATCGCCTGGGTCCGCTCACGGGGCTGGAGCCGGCCCCACAACGCGCCGGTGATGAGCTGGCGCACGGTTCTCTTCCAGTGGGCGCGCTGGCCGTGGGTGCTGGCGGCCTGCGGCGAGGCCGTGCTGGGCTGGCTGATGCGGCGCGACTTCAACTTCAAGGTCACACCGAAGGGGCAGGTGGAGGTGCGCCCGCTGCCGTTTCGGTTCCTGGCGCCGTACCTGCTGCTGCTGGCCACCTGCGCGGCCTTCGCGTTCGCCTGGAACGGCGACGCCCAGGTGTCCGGCTACCTGTATTTCGTCCTGGTCTTCGCGCTCCTCTATTCGCTCCTCATCGGGGCGATCGTGGTGCGGCATCTGACCGAGGCCGGTCTCAAGCTGCGGCGCGCGTTGCAGTTCCGCCCGCAACTCGGCGCCATGACGGCGGTCGCCATGGCGACCTCGCTCATGCTCACACTGCGCGGTCCCGCCACGGTCGAGGCGGTGGTGCGCCCGACGGGTATCTCGCTGGGTGACCAGCCGACGCTGGCCGTCTTCTTCATCCCCGAACCGACCGCGCCGGGACCGAGCGCGGCGCCGCTGGCGAGCGCGCCCGCGGAGCCTATACCGACGAGAGCCCTCAGCGCGCCGCCCGACGTGCCGGAGCCCCCAGCCGAGGCGCAGGTCACCCCCGCTATCCGGCCGACTCTCCCCGATGCGCTCGCGGGCACCCGGATCGCGCTTGGCGCCTACGACCCCGACCACCGCCTCAACGGCGTCGACGGCATCACGGTCGAGGATGCCTTCGTCACCTGGTCGCCCCAGGGGCCGGCGGGCTTCGTCCAGGCCGTCGAGGAGATCCAGGCGCGTGGCCGCACGCCGATCATCACGCTCGAGCCGTTCCCGTTCACGGGCCTGCCGGGCTATTCCACGCGCAACTTGCTGCGCGAGGTGGCCGCTGGTCGCTACGACCGCACGCTCCAGGAGATCGGGGCAGCGGCCCGCGCCAACGGCCAGCCGATCTACCTGCGCTGGGGCCACGAGATGGAGCTGTGCGGGCTCTATCCCTGGAGCACCTGCCGCCCGGACGAATGGATCGCAGCCTACCGCCACGTGGTCGACACGCTGCGCGCCACCGGCGCCGACAATCTGCGCTACGTCTGGTCGCCAGCGGGCGAGACGACAGCCCTGCAGTACTGGCCGGGCGATGAGTACGTCGACACCGTCGCCATCACCGTGCTCATCGCCGACGAATGGGCCCAGTGGGAGCGGACGCGACCGCAGCCGTTCGCGACCGCGATGCGCGACTACGTGGCGCGGTTCGGCCGCTTCGGCAAGCCGCTCATCGTGGCCGAGTTCGGCGTGGCTCTCGCCACCCCCGAGGCCGCGGCCGCCTACCTGCGCGACGCGCGCCGCGCCATCGACGAGATCCCCGGGCTGCGCGGCGTGATCTACTTCAACACCAAGCAGCCGCCGCGCTCGCACGGCCAGACGCTGCCCGATTGGACGCTCACCCCCGAGGCGGCCGCTGCGCTGTTCGGGCCGGTCGAGGTCGGCCCGAGCCCGGCCACCGACCGCGCCGCCCCGGCCACGCCCCACTGGAGCCCGACGGAGGCAGTTACCAAGCGACCATAGACGTCCTTTGCAGTCTGCCCCCCTGCTACAAATAGCCACGCGCGCGGTGAGCCGCGTCGGCGCTGATCCTCGCGGCGCCGACGCGGGCTGTGGTGAGGTGGGGAGACGGCGCATGGACGGGGCGCACGCGTCGCCGGTGGCACGCCGTCTGATCGAGGCGATCGATCGCGCCACGACTGCCCGTGCCACCGCCGTCGTACCGCTTGCCGAGCTGCGCGATGAGGCGCTGGCTCTGCCCTGGCGCTGGCAGGGCACACAGGTCGACGTGCGCTTCGGGCTGCGCCTGCTCGCTCAGCACGACCTCGACGCGCTGGCGACGGTCGAGCGTGAGCTGGTCCGGGCCGGCCTTCAGTCGACCGGGGCGCAGCGCCGGCAGCGCGAGGCGCGGGCC
>JBHOQZ010001003.1:0-1506 GCA_042408635.1 Chloroflexota bacterium | reverse complement strand
CAGCTCCGCCTCGAAATCGTCGTCGAGGGCGAGTACGTCGGTGGGCGCGCCGACCGGGGGCAGCTCGGCCGACGACTCGGGCGGCGCCCAGGCGCTGCCCTCCTCGACCAGCTCGGGCAGGATCGTCGTCGGGTCGGCCGGGGGCGTCAGCAGCGTCGTCGGCTCGATCGCCGCCCAGACCAGGCTGTCGCGCTGGGCTGCCAGTCGCTCGATCTCGGCTGCCGCATCGTCGGCGTCCTCACTGGTACCGGGTACGGTCGGCGCAGCCGGAGTGTCGAAGGTTGGGGCGGCCGGCTCCTCGGCGACCGGGATCAGATCGGGGGCGACCTCGACCGGCCAGCTCAAGAGCGGCGTCGGCGCAGGCTCCGGGCGCGCGGGCGCGTCCAACGTGTCCCCGGTCGTCGCGACCGTGGGTTCGGCACCGTCGCGCCCGGTTGCCGATTGGACCGAACCTGGCTCAGCGGCGCCGGCCTCGGCCGGCGCGCAGGGCGGGGCGGCCACCTCGGCGTCGCCGTCCGCACCCGCCTGGGGCGCGAGGTCCAGTGACGCCTCGGGTGGTGAGACGGCTGCCACGACCATCGGCTCGGCCTGGGGCGCTGCGGCGGCCGGGTCCGCGACCTCGATCGCGGGTTGCACATTGTCGACGTCGACATCCGCCTCGGCCGGCGGCGCGGCTGCGGTCGTCGCCTCCGCTACCATCGCCACGTCCCGCTCCTCCGCCGGGGCGTCGTCGTCGTCGGGCACCCTCTCTGCAGCCGCGACCGCCGCAGCCGGGGCGTCCGATGCGTCGTACGGGGCATCTGCGATAGCTTCGGCTTGGACCGGCACGGCGCCGGGCGCCGTGGCTTCGGTTGGCTTGGCGGGAGCGGCGGCTCCGGCTGGTTCGATGGCGGTGTGGGCGGTAGCTACCTGTTCCGACGCCAGAGCGGCCGCCGATTCGGTGTCGCCAAGGGGGGCCGGGGCGGACCGTGCCGTGTCGAACTTGGTCGCGACCGCGTCGGCGGGCTCGGGAGCAGGTTCGGCCGCGGCGCCGGCCGCTTCAACCGCACCTTCGACGGCGTCGACAGCCGCCATAGTGTGAGGAACGTTTCGGCCGCTGGTGGCCGGCCCTTGGACTGTGTCCTGCACCGCGTCGGCAGCCACCACTGCCTCCGGTTCGGGGGCCGGGGTGGGCGGCGTCGCATCGAGATCCGCGAGGGGCGCTGGGGCGGTCGGCGCGGCGGTCTCGGGCTCGCCGGGTGCGACCGCCGGCGGCGCGTCGGTCGAGGCCATGCCGAGGAGCGCGGCCAGTTCCTGCAGCGTCGCCTCGTCGAGCTCGGCCACGTCGACGCCTTCGAGGCGGGCAGCCACCTCCGCCGGCAGCTCTCCCCAGCCCGCTGCGGCGGCCGCCGGCTCGGCACTGGCGCCGTCGAGGTCGCCGAGCTGGAGTGTGAGCAGGGCGATCATGTCGGCCGCTCCGGGGATCGCGAAGTTGCGGGCGAGCGCGGCCTCGCCGGTGAACTCGCG
>JBHOQZ010001001.1:0-1503 GCA_042408635.1 Chloroflexota bacterium | reverse complement strand
GCGACGCTCACGCCCGTGCCCACGCCGAAGCCGACGCCGCGCCACCCGAGCGCCGGCCGGCGGACGCACCGGGCCACGCCGGCAGGGCCGGGCACGCGGCTCACGCCGGCGCCGGTGCGGCCGAGAGGCCAGGCGGGCATGCCGGCCACATGGTTGAGGGGCACGATGGACACGCCGGCCACACCGCCGAGATGTTCATGCGGCCCCTCCTGGTCTCGCTGGTGCTCACCGTGCCGGTCGTGCTCTACTCCGACCTCTTCCACGAGATCCTGGGCATCATGCCGCCGGCCTTTCCCGGCTCGTGGCTGATCGGGCCGGTGCTGGGCAGCGTGATCTACTGGTACGGCGGCTGGGTCTTCCTCGCCGGCGCGAGCGACGAGCTGCGAGCGCGACAGCCCGGCATGATGACGCTGGTGGCGCTCGCCATCTCGACCGCCTACTTCTACAGCCTGGCGATCTCCGTCGGGCTGGTCGGGGGCATGCCCTTCTACTGGGAGCTCGCCACGCTCGTGTCGATCATGCTGCTCGGGCACTGGCTCGAGCTGCGGGCCGTCGGCAGCGCCCGCAGCGCCCTGCGCGAGCTCGCGAAACTCCTGCCCGACACCGCCGAGCGCGTGGTTGGGGATCGCACCGAGATGGTGCCGGTCAGCGAGTTGCGGCCCGGCGACCTGGTACTCGTGCGGCCGGGCAGCCGGGTTCCGGCCGACGGCCGGGTCGAGGCCGGTCGCAGCGAGGTGGACGAGAGCATGCTCACCGGCGAGAGCCGGCCGGTGGCTAAGGAGCCCGGCAGCAGCGTGATCGGCGGCACCGTCAACGGCAGCGGCTCGCTGCGGGTGCGCATCACCCAGACCGGGGAGGGATCGGTGCTCGCGGGGATCATGCGGCTGGTCGAGGAGGCGCAGACGAGCCGCACGCGCGCCCAGGCGCTGGCCGACCGCGTGGCCTACTGGCTCACCCTCGTCGCGGTGGGCGTCGCGCTGGCGGCCCTGGTCGGCTGGACCGTGGCCCGCGGCCTCGACGCCTACACGATCGAGCGCGTGGTCACCACACTCGTCGTCGCCTGCCCCCACGCGCTTGGGCTGGCGATCCCGCTCGTCATCGCGATCTCCACCACCCTCGCGGCCCGCAACGGCATCCTGGTCCGCGACCGGCTGGCCCTCGAGACCGCGCGCAATCTCGACGTGGTCGTCTTCGATAAGACCGGCACGCTCACGCGCGGTGAACAGGGGCTGGTCGCGGTGGTGGCCGCCGACGGCCGAACCGAGGCCGAGGTCCTCGCCCTCGCGGCCGCTGTCGAGCGCGACAGCGAACATCCGCTGGCGCGGGCGATCCTGGCGGCGGCGCGCGAGCGCGGGCTGACGGTGCCCGAGGCGGCGGGTTTCGGGGCGCTGCCCGGCCGCGGCGTCCGCGCCGTGGTCGACGGCCGTGACTTGGCGGTCGGCGGGCCGCGCCTGCTCGACGAGGCCGGCATCACCCTGCCCGACGACCTCGCGGCCCAGGCGG
>JBHOQZ010000999.1:0-2339 GCA_042408635.1 Chloroflexota bacterium | reverse complement strand
CGAGCGTTGCAGCCCCAGGTTGTTCGCCCCGGCGAAGCCGAGGTTGCACGCCGGCTCGATCAGCGCCACGCCGGGGAAGCGCGTGCGCACCAGCTCCCGGCTGCCGTCGGTCGAGCCGTTGTCCACGACGACGAGCTCGGCCGGCCCGGGCAGGCCACCCGTCGCAGGGTCGAGCGCCTCCAGGCACTCCCGAAGCAGATCGCGCGTCTGGTAGCTCAGCACGACGACCGAGAGGTCGACGGCGGGCGACCCGGTCATGGCTGCTCGATCTCGATGAGCTGCTGGCCGACCTTGTCGACGTAGTAGGAGACGCCCTCCTGGATCAGACCGGCGTAGAGCCAGATGCGGTCCCAGCGCTCGAGGATCTGGATCTCGCCCTCGACGACCGTCTCCTCGCCCGGCGCCAGGTCGCGCCCCAGGCTCCAGCGGTAGGGGTAGCGCGCGCCCTCCGGCCCCAGGCCCCCCGCCCAGTCGACGCCGACCCGCCAGCAGCGTGGGCGCGCCAGGTAGCGCCCCGCCTCGACCGAGGCGAAGGTGTCGCGCGTGGTGTAGCGGTAGCCGGGCGGCGGCCCGTGGGTGCGCAGCGGCACCCGGCCGGTGTTCCTCACCGTGATGCGCACGCGCACCGTGTCGCCGTAGGCGACGCGCGTCGGGCCGAACTCCACGCCCAGGATGCTGCCCATCGGGCGCTCGGTGCCGGTGAGCTCGACCGGCGCGCGCGCCTCCGTGACGTTGCCGGCGGTGTCGCGCGCCTCGACAACCAGCGTGTAGGCGCCGTCGGGCGTGCGCCGCTCGAAGGGCGACACGCTCCAGCGGACCCGCTGCTCGCCCGCCGCCTGCCGGGTGGGCGGCAGCACGACCCGGCGTGCCCCGCCCGGCCCCTCGGCCTGAATCTGGACAGTGGCCGCCTTGGCGAGCGTGTAGGTCAGGGTCGCCGTGTCGGGCAGATCGGGATCGTTAGGCGAGATGTGGTCAGGGCTCACGCGCAGCCCCTCGATCCGCGGCACGGTGCGGTCCGGCCGCTCGACCGAGAAGGCAACGGTCTCCAGTGCCCACGCCTCGCCCGGCCCGGTCGTCGCCTCGACCGCCAGCTCGTAGCGGCCGGCCGGTAGCGTCTGCCGCAGCACGCCCGGCTCCTTCGCTGCCGCGCTCAGCCCGGGCGGATCGCCCGAGCCCGCTGGCACCGCCCCGTCGAAATGGAGCTGGTAGCTGCCCGGCTGCCGCTCCGTCCAGTCGCGCAGCACCGCCACCACGCGCGGCGGGGGCACGGCGGACGCGCCGGGCGGCGGGAGCTCGGCCGTGCGGATGTAGACGCGCACGCGCGCCGGGTGGTGGAGCCGGTAGCCCAGCACGATCGCGTCGGGGTCGCGCCCGTCGGGGGCGAGCCTGTCGCGGTCGAGCTCGACCTCGCCGAGCAGGGGCGTGGAACCGCAAGCGTTCCCCGAGAGCGCCGCGCCCGTCAGCGCCAGACCCAGCCCCAGCACGCGCCGCCGCGTGAGCCGAGGCCGAGCGCTCATGGGCTCGCGACGGCCAGGGTCGGGGCGGCGTCGCTGTGCGCAGTCGGCTCGGCAGCGCTCGCGCGCGCCTCGGGCAGCGCCACGCGCAGCACCTCCTCCATGCGCTCGACCGGCACGAACTCGAGGGCGGCGCGCACCTCGGCCGGCACGTCGACCAGATCTTTTTCGTTGCGCTTGGGCAGGATGAAGGTCTTGATGCCGGCGCGGTGGGCGGCCAGCACCTTCTCCTTCAGCCCGCCGATCGGCAGCACGCGCCCGCGCAGCGTGATCTCGCCCGTCATCGCCACGTCCCGGCGCACCGGCTGGCGGGTCAGCGCCGAGATGAGCGCCGTCGCCATCGTGATGCCGGCCGAGGGGCCGTCCTTGGGCACCGCGCCCGAGGGCAGGTGGATATGGATGTCGCGCTCCTCGGCGAACTTCGGGTCGATGCCGAGGCGCGGCGCGCGCGAGCGCGTGTAGGAGAGCGCAGCGCGCGCCGACTCCTTGAGCACATCCCCGAGCTGGCCGGTGAGGATGAGGTTGCCCTTGCCCTCCATCAGCGTCACCTCGACCGTCGCCAGCTCGCCGCCGACCTCGGTGTAGTAAACGCCGGTCGCGACACCGACCTCGTCGGTCGCCTCCATGCCGTCCCAATCGAAGCGGGCCGGCCCGAGGTAGGCGGCCAGGTCCTTCGGCTCGACGGTCACGAGCGCGGCCGGCCGCCCCGCCTGGTCCGCCACCGGCGCCGTCTCGGTCGCCCCAGCGCCCACTTCGGACGCCGGGCCTCTCGCGGCCAACGCGGCCGTCGGCGCAGCACGCGCATCGGCTGGGGCCGCGGGCGCG
>JBHOQZ010000997.1:0-6353 GCA_042408635.1 Chloroflexota bacterium | reverse complement strand
GGCGCCCGGGCGACACCGTCCGCGACGTGCACACGCTCAACCTGAGCGGTGTACCGCCCGGCGACTACACGCTGCTGGCGCTCGCCGCCGGCCCCGACGGCGCCCGCCAGACGTTCGAGCTCGGCCCCGTCACGCTGCGCTGAATCAGAAGAGCTGCCGCGTGAACTCCCAGGCGAGGGCGCCGATCAGCAGCCCCCAGCCGATGATCGAGATAAGCTTGGAGGCCAGCCGCGTGAAGAACCGGGTGGCGGCGCCGACGCGGTGAACGACGCCACCGCGTTCCCGACCCCCGAGGCGCGGATCGAGGAGGTGCGGCGCCTCATGGGTGGGCGCGGGGCCGACGTGGTAATGGACCTCGTCGGCAATCCCGCGGTCATCGTCGAGGGCCTCGAGCTGCCGCGCCAGGGCGGCACCTATGTCGAGATCGGCTGCATCCAGCCGGCCCCCTTCACGATCGACGCCTCGCGCCTCATCTGGGGCAACCGCCGGCTGGTGGGGCTGCCGCACTACGATCCCTGGGTGCTGCCGCGCGCGGTCGACTTCCTGGCCCGCCGCCGCACGGCCTACCCGTTCGACCGGCTACTCTCGCACCGCTTCCCCTCGAACGGATCGACGAGGCGTTCGCCACCGCCGAGTGGGCTGGCCGCGCCGCTCGACCTGGCGTGTTTACCGCGGCTTAGCCAGCTCCTCTTCGAGGTTGAGGTTGAGGACCTTGGCGGCGCGGCGGACCGGGTCGTAGTCGGCGTCGGTCGCTTCGGTCAGGCCGTAGGTGCCGAGGACCTCGCGCAGGAGTTGGCGACCCTCCTCGCTGTTGCCCACCTTGAGGAAGGCGGCCTTGAGCTTGTCGACCATCTCCTTTGGCAGGCCCTTGCGCACCGAGACAGTGTCGCTCGGGATCGAATCGGTCTGGGCGACGACCTTCGTCTCCTGCATCAGGTTGGGCCACATCTGGAGCAGCGACTTGTTGTCGCGCGCGTCGTCGAAGATCGCCCCAGCGTCGACCTGCCCGTTCATCAGCGCGACGACGACCTTGTCGTGGCCCCCAGCGAAGACCTGCTGGCTGAAGAATTCGGTCGGCTTCTTCGGGTCGAAGCTGGTCCGCTCCGCCAACAGCGCGGCCGGATAGAGGTAGCCCGAGGCAGACGCCGGGTCGACCCAGGCGAACCGCTTGCCCTTCAGATCGTCGAGCGTGGCGATGCCCGCGTCGGCGCGGGCGATAATCATTCCGCGGTAGAACTTGCCGTCGCGCTGGAGCGAGGAGAGGATGATCTCGACGCCGTACTTCTGCCGCGCCAGCACGTAGGCAAACGTGGCCAGCCAGGCAATGTCGACCTTCTCGGACCCCATCGCCTCGACCACCGCGGCGTAGCTGGTGGCGACCGACGACTGGATCTTGTAGCCTGTCTCCTTCTCGACCGCGTCCACGAACGGCTGCATCCCGACGAGCAGGCGCTGGCTCTCCACATAGGGCACCTGGGCCATCTTGATGGGATTCTGCGGGGTGCCCAGCGCCGGCGCGGGCGCGATCGCCAGCCCCCCGCACGCCGGCAGCACGATCACTGCTATTGCAGCGAGGAGCCCCAGCACCACGCCAGATCGCTTCATCGTCGTCGCTCCCCTCTCGGTGTCGCGGTCACGCGACAACGTCGCGCCACCCGCGCGACATTGTACCGCCCGTAGGCCATTCGCCGCACGCGGGGGGGGCGGGTCAAGGTAGTTTCGGCGATGCCAGCCCGCCCGGCCGCCCAGAACCCCCCGGGCTGAGGGTGCGAAGCCCCCTGCGGGGCTGGGACGAGCGCTCCTCAGCCCGCTCCGGGTACCCGCGAAGCGGGTGGGGCTCTGCAGCTTCCGCGCGGGGCTCGAAGCCCCGCGCAAACCGCGCAGACCCGGGAGGGCGCCGGCACTTACCTATGCCCCGATCGGGGCCTCGACCGGTCTGATCTCGCGCTCGTAGAGGCGGAACCGCGGCAGGTCGGGCGGGGGCACGCAGCGGCAACCGGCCGGGCCGCTCGCCTTCAGCTCCTCGCGCAGCTCGGTCAGCAGCGCGCCGAGCACGTTGCGGCCGACCAGCGTCTCGTCGTCGACGGGCACGGCCCCCCAGAAGTCGTCCCTGTGCGAATCCTCCACGATCGGGCGCTCCTTCGAGGCCAGGAGCAGCGCGCCGAACGTCGATCGGTGCTGCGCCAGCTTGACGCGCAGGCACCAGCGCATCACCTCGACCCGCACCGCCTCCCAATCGGGGCGCGAGAGGCCATAGCGCGCCTTGGCGATTAGCTTGGCATGGAACGGGTTCTTCTGCTCGATGATGGCGGCCTGGACCTCGGGCAGGTGCGGGAACCGGCACGCCTGGTAGAGCGCCTCCGAGGTACGGATCGCCACCCCGTTCACCTCGAGCGGGAAACCGCCGGCGAAGTTCGAGTATCCACCGAACTCCTCGCGGGTCTTGCGGAAGGTGGCGCACGCCGTGCGCCGGTAGGTCACGATCGGCCACTCGCTCGGCATTCCTGCCTCCTTTCGCCCGCGCGGTCGACACCGCCGCGCCGGCCGGTGTGGGAGACCTCACCCGCCGCCGGAGCATTACCGCTTTCGGCCCTCTCCTTCACGTCGAGCAGACAGGCTACCGGCGGCATCGGATCGGGCAGTGGCGCCCGCGTGCCCGGCCCAATCAGCGCGGGTCGGCAACGAAGTAACCGCGGCTGAGCGGCGCGAAGGAGCCCCCGGTGTCGAGCTCGACGCCGAGCGGCGCCACGAGCTGGCGCAACGCCTCGTCGCCGCCCGGGCCGACGAGCCAGAGGCGTTCGCCGTTGCGGCAGACGAAGCCGTCGTAGAAGCAGGTGCCACCGAAGCAGTCGGCGTGGAGGTAGACAAACGTCACACGCGGGAAGCGACGGCTCCAGCCGGGCAGCTCCGCGTAGATCCTGTCGATCAGGGCGAGGGCGGCGTCATAGGCGGCCGTGCCGTCCTTGCCCCGGCTGATGGCGACCGCGAGCCACTCCTCCGGGTCGGGCGCGGCGAAACCGACCCCCTGGAACGGTGTATCGATCAGCCGTCCCCGGCCGCCGCGCCAGCGCGCCTGGGCGGCCCGCAGCAGCCCGGCACCGGCCACCGCGAACCAGCCATCGAACGTGTACCCCACCTGCCTACCCTCCGTCGGGAGCTCCGCTCCATCTGCACCGAGGGTACGGGGGACGACTTACCCGCGACCTACCGCGCTTACCTGGCGCACGGTCTGCCGGCGACGGCCGCGTCGACGCCCGCCGCCTGGCTGACAATCGCCGGGGACCAGCGTCGTGGCGACCCGCCTCTTGGGGCCGCGCCGAGCGGCGGCCGTCGGGTGGTGTGGAGCCCGGGGCGGGGGGCGCCGGTCGCTCGCCCCCGCCGGGGTACGGGCATCAGGTCGGGTCGGTGGCGGTCGCGGCCCGGAGGAGGTCGTCGAGCGCGGCCTCGTCGAGCACCGCGACGCCGAGGGCACGGGCCTTCTCCAGCTTCGAGCCCGCCTTCTCGCCGGCCACCAGGTAGCTCGTCTTGCGGCTGACCGAATCGGCCACCGTGCCGCCGGCCGCCACGATCCGCGCCGCGATCGCCTCGCGCGGACTCGAGAGAGTGCCGGTGATGACGAACGTCTTGCCGGCGAGCGGGCTGCCCATGGTCGCGCTCG
The DNA here is from genome assembly GCA_042408635.1 of Chloroflexota bacterium. Lineage (GTDB taxonomy): Bacteria > Chloroflexota > UBA6077 > FW602-bin22 > JBHOQZ01 > JBHOQZ01. The sequence goes on along the minus strand of JBHOQZ010000997.1, from coordinate 2,695 downwards.
GCGCGGGCGCCGGCGGGGCGGTGTAGCGGATACCGGCCGCCTGGAGCTTGGCGAGGAGAGCGCGCGTCTCCGGCCGGGCGAAGAACGCCGCGATGCCAGCCGCCGTGACCGGGCCGATGTCGGGGATCGCCTCCAGGCACGCCGCGTCGGCAGAGGCCAGCGCGTCGAGGTCGCGGAACTCGGCGGCGAGCCGTTCGGCCGTCTTGCGGCCGACGTCGGGCACACCCAGCGCTGCGATCAGCCGCCACAGGGGCGGCGTGCGCGCCGCCGCGATCGCGGCGGCCAGGTTGGCCGAGACCTTCGGGCCGAGGCCGAGCGCGGCCAGCCGCTCGGCGTCGAGCGTTAGCAGGTCGGCCAGGTCCGCCACCGTGCCCGACTCGACCAGGAGCGCCGCGATCCGCTCGCCCAGCCCGTCGATGTCGAGCACGCCGCGCGAGGCGGCGTAGCGCACCATGTCCATGAGGCGGTCGCGGCAGTGCGCGTTGCGGCAGTGGAGCACCGGGCCGCTCGCGTCGAGCGCCTCCCCGCAGCCGGGACAGGCCGCGGGCACCTCGATCGGGCGCTCCGAGCCGTCGCGCAGCTCGAACAGCACGCGCACGACCTTGGGGATCACCTCGCCGCTGCGCTCGAGCGCCACGCGGTCGCCCAGGCGCAGGTCGAGCCGCCTGATCTCCTCCGGGTTGTGGAGGGTTGCCCGTTCCACCGTGGCGCCGCCGATCACGACCGGCTCGACCCGTGCCACGGGCGTCACCGCGCCGGCTCGCCCAACTTGCCAGGCGACGTCGACGAGCCGCGTCACCGCCTCCTCGGCCGGGTACTTGAAGGCGATCGCCCAGCGCGGGTCGCGGTCGGCCACGCCGAGCAGCCGCTGCCCGGCTAGGCTCTCCAGCTTCACCACCACCCCATCGGTGGCGAACGGCAGCGTGGGGCGGATCGCGTCGAAGCGGTGGATGAAGTCGAGCACCGCGTCGATGTCGGCGCAGACCGCCACGTTGCGGTCGACCGGCAGGCCCCACTCGTGCAGTCGCGCGATCACCTCGGACTGCGTCGCGCAGACGAGGTCACCCTCGACGTAGCCGACGCCGTAGCAGCGCAGGTCGAGGCGGCGCGCCGCGGTAATCGCCGGATCGAGCTGGCGCAGGCTGCCGGCGGCGGCGTTGCGCGGGTTCTTCAGCAGGAGCTCACCGTTCGCCTCGCGCTCGGCGTTGAGGCGGGCGAACGTCTCGCGGCTCATCAGCGCCTCGGCGCGCACCTCGAGCACGCGCGGGTGCGGGCCGCCCCGCAGCCGGAACGGCAGCACGCGGATCGTGCGCACGTTCTCGAGCACGTCCTCGCCGGTGACGCCGTCCCCGCGCGTGGCCGCACCGACCAGCACCCCGTCCTCGTAGCGCAGGGAGAGGGCGGCGCCGTCCCACTTCGGCTCGCAGTGGTAGGTGAGCGGGCAGGGATCGCCGAGCCGGGCGAGGAGGGCGCGGACGCGGCTGTCGAAGGCGCGCAGTTCCGCCTCGGAGAGCGCATTGGCGAGGCTGAGCATCGGCTCGGCGTGGACGACCTTGCGGAAGCCGCTCTTGACGCCGCCGGGGACGCGCCGCGTCGGCGAATCGGGTGTGACCAGCTCGGGGTGCGCCGCCTCGAGCGCCCGCAGCTCGCGCAAGAGCGCGTCGTACTCGGGGTCGCTCATGATCGGGTTGTCGTCGAGGTAATAGGCCCAGTCGGCGGCGCGGATCGCCTCGCGCAGCGCCTCGGCGCGCCGCGCCAGCTCGGCGGTGTCGGGGAAGAGAGACGGCTGCAGCGCCTTCGCCGCGGTCTCCGACTCGATCTGCATCGTCACAGGGAGCGACCTCCGCACAAGGGCTGGCAAAGCGGGGCGCCTTGCGGCCTCCTCGCTTCGCCGCCACCAGCCTAGCGGGGTCGACGGGGGCGCGACAAGTGGGCGCGTTGACAAATCCCGCCGCGTCCGCACGACCTTGACGCCGTCCGTACGGGGCCAGGCGGTCAGATGGACAGCCGTCGCGTTCCCTATGATAGCGATAGCCGGCCTGGCCGGACCGCGGCGTCTGCTCCATGGCGGCGGCTGGCGCGCCTGGTGCGGACTTGGGGCGGCCAGGGCCGGGTGATCGGGCGGGTTCCGGTGGGGGTGAGGCGGATGGCCGACAGGTTGGCGCTCTACTCGGCGTTCGATCAGGTGCTCCACGCCGCCACGTCGGCGGAGCGCGCGGCGGCGGCCGCCCGGCTGCGCCAGCGCCTGCGCCCCCACCCCGGCTACGAGCCACCGCCGGCCGAGACACTGGCTGCCGTCATCACCGCCACGGATCCGGCCGAGCACGCGCGGGCGCTCGCCGCGCTCCAGGGACAGCGCGGCACGCCGGTGGCGGTGCTCTTCGAGCAGGTGGTCGCGCACGGCGCGCCGCTCGACGCCGTGCGCGCGGCCGCGGCGCTGGTCGCCATCTACGGCGCGCGCCGGCTCGCCACGCTCGGCGGCTACCTCGACCACGCCGACCCGCCGACCCATTCGGCGGCGGCCGAGGCGTTGCGGCGGATCTGGGCGTGGGCGCGCGCGTCGCTGCCCAGCGACACCGGGGAGCGTGGCGCGGCGGCGAATCCGGCCGAGGCGCGCGAGCTGCTGGTGGCCGTGGCGGTGGCCCTGGCGCCGCTCGACGGACCGGGGCGGCTGGCCGAGCTCGTGCAGCCCGAG
>JBHOQZ010000996.1:0-2780 GCA_042408635.1 Chloroflexota bacterium | reverse complement strand
CGAATAATAGTCATGTGATTGGAAAGCGCATACCTACCCAGGAGATCAAAGAATGCGGTCTTCCCGACCAACTCCTCGCTATTCGTGTTGTTAAACACTACGTCTCCGGGCATCAAGCAAAGCTCGCTATTCTCGTCGGGTGGTGCCACATACTTGATCTGAGACAGGTCGATATCGCCGGCGTTCGATATATTGAAGGGCCGAAGGTGCGGAACACCAAATCCGTCGGTATTGTGGACACCTTGTGCAAAGCCATTCCTTACCGTCAAGAGGTGGGCATCGATTAGCTGCCCAATGGAAGCTGCTTGCCAGCCGTCGGGTACACAATCAAGGTCGGAGACCGTGCCGCCCAGCACATTGACGTCTGCTGAAGTGGCTATGTCCGATCTGCCTGGAAATGCGGACATCACCTGTCTTCTCCAAGCCCGAGGGAGGCGAGGACGCGTTGCAGGTCGCGGTCGGCGGCGGCGCGCTCCTCCTCGGCCTCCCGCAGCAGGACGACCGCCTCCTCCAGGGGCAGCACCTCAGTCGCCCCGGCGCCGCCCACGTAGCGGCTCGGCGAGAGGTTGAAGTCGTTGCGCGCCGCCTCGGCGTTGGTGATGATCGCGGAGACCCCCGCCTCGGCGCGCCACTCGTGGTAGAGCGTCGCGATCCGGTCGATGTGCTCGGGCGCGAGTTCGTTCTTGGGCCGGCCCTTGACGAAGAAGCGCGAGGCATTGATCAGCAGGATTTCGCCGGGGTGGCGCTTCGCCCGGTTCACCACCAGGATCACGCCGGGCGCAGTCGTGTTCATAAACAGGTTCTCGGGCAGCAGGATCACCGCCTCGACCAGGTCGCCGGGCGAGACGAGGTCGCCCTCGACGAACCGGCGGCGGATGTCGCGCTCGCGGTTCGAGCCGGTGTTGCCGCTGCCGCGCGAGACGGCGCCCGTGTCGAGCACCACTGCCATGCGGCCGCGCTCGCGCAGCGAGGCGACCATGTGCTGCACCCAGCCCCAATCGGCGCTCGAGGCCGGCGGGATGCCGAAGCGGAAGCGGTCGAAGCCGTCGTGCTCGTAGGTCTCGGTCGGCACGTCCTGGTTCCACATCGGGTTGGCGGTGACGAGGTCGAAGCGGCGCAGGCTCGTGTCGCCTTCCTTGAAGGCGGGGCGGCGCAGCGTGTCGCCGAGGGCGATCTCGGCCGTGTCCATGTCGTGGATGAAGGCGTTCATGCGCGCCATCGCAAAGGTGGCCGGATTGATCTCCTGGCCGAAGTAGCGCAGCGGCTCGACGTGCCCCGGCAGGTGCCGCCGCCCCTTCTGCTGCTCCCCGTAGTCCTCGAGGAACTGGAGGTGGCACTTGATGAGCAGGCCACCCGAGCCACAGGCCGGATCGTAGACGTGCATGCCGGGCTCGGGTTTGAGCAGGCGCGCCATGAGCACGCCCACCTCGCGCGGCGTGTAGAACTCGCCAGCGCTCTGGCCCTGGCCCTCGGCAAACTTCCGCAGCAGGTACTCATAGGCCCGGCCGAGGATGTCGGGTTCGACGTCGTCCAGCCCGAGCCGCTTCTGACTGAGCACGCGCACCAGCGCCTTGAGGCGCTCGTCGTCGACGATGCGCTGCCCGGCGGTGGTGGCATTGTAGTCGACGACGTTGATGACCCCCTGCAGTGGCGGGTTCTGCTTCGCGACCGCGAGCATCTGATCCGTGAGGTACTCACCCAGCCGGGTCGACTGCTTCACGATGGCCGACCAGCGCGCGTCCGGGGGGAGGTAGACGCGCACGAGTTTCGTCTGATTCTCACCGTATTCGAGGGCGGCCTCGGCCTCGACGTACCCGAGGGCGTCCTCGACGCTCATCCCCGTCGCCCCGGCCAGGTGGGCGACCTCGTCGTCGAAGACGTCGGAGAGCCGCTTGAGGAAGATCAGGGGCAGGATGTAGTCCTTGAACTTCGGCGCGTCCAGGGGGCCGCGGATCGCGCAGGCCGCGTCCCAGAGCCAGGCGCCGAGCGCGGTGAAGTCGAGCGGAGCCGGCGCACCCACAGCCATCGTCAAATCGCCTCGTCCCGATATTCCGCATTGCCGTGGCGGAACTATACGGGGCAAACAACCCGGCTGTCGAGCCTCATCGCCCCCACGATCCACGCTGGAGACACGGAGCCTGCCCTCGGTCGATGTCGCTGGCCCGCCGGGTACCCGCTGGCGCCTGCCTCACCGCCCACCTCGTCCCGGCCGCAGCCGGCCCCGTAGAACCCTGCGCGCCGGCTTCAGCCGGCCGACCAGGTTGGCAGTATTCTCGACCACGCGTATCAGCCGGCCGACCGGGCAGCGGCGGTGTACACATGCTACCGGCGCGGGCGGGGGAGGCGGATGGCGCCGCGGCGCAGGCGGGCGAAGAAGACGATGAGCGCCACCAGGAGCCCCAGCGCGAGGAACGGGGCCACGATGGCGAGCACGGTCAGCGCCGCCGACAGGGCGTCCTCGAAGGTGCTCGCCACCGGCGCACCGACCCCGGCCGTCGTCACGTTCACCACCGGCCGCGCCCCCGCCTTGACCGCGTGGAAGGCGCCGGCCGCCGCCGCACCCAGCACGATCCCCAGCACCGGGTTCATGTCGGCCACCACGTTGCCGTTCGAGAGGAAGAGCACCGCCCCGGCCGCCGGCCGCGCGAAGGTGCCGACCACGTCGTTGAGATGGTCGAGCCCCGGCACCTTGTCGACCAGCGTCTCGTAGACGACGAGCACGGCCAGCACCAGCACGCCGAGATCGCTCGCCAGCGCGTCGAACGGCGGCTGCAAGGCGA
>JBHOQZ010000994.1:0-2640 GCA_042408635.1 Chloroflexota bacterium | reverse complement strand
CCCGGAGGCGAGCGCGGCCGCGACCGCCGAGAGGAGGTTGAGGCGGTAGGCGATATCGCCGCCGAGCGGCAGGGTGCACCAGACCCGGCCGAGGAGCACGTAGGTCGGGTAGCCGGGCGGGTGCGGTATGCCGAGCGTGGCGACGGCGGCGGCGAGGTCGCCGCCGTCGGCACCGCCGTTGGCCCAGGTCAGCCCAGGCGCCAGCGTCAGCCGGTAGGCCAGCGCAGCCGTCAGCGCCACCCCGGCGAACAGGGCGGCGCCGGGCGATCGAAGCCAAGCCATCACCCGAGCCTACCCCCTGCCACTCGCCCCGGTGGCGCGTTCTGCGATTCTAAACCGCCGGCACACACCTCCCGTTACCGGCGCCTCGGCCGGTGGCGAGGTGTGCGGATCGTGCCACAGCGTGGATCAGCCCGCGCTCGTTGGGCGCCGCGCTACCAGCGTGGACGTCGCCGACGTGCACGGCGCGACTCCACCGCGCCACCGCTCCCGCTGGGGCGGGACAGCGGTCCGGGGCTCCCGAGGCGCCCGGCCAGAACAAAACCGGTTGGCTACCAGCGGAAGTGGCGGCTGAGCAGACGATGGTCGAGGTGCATGACGATCGGGCTGCCGTGGGGACAGATCGTCGGCACCCGGCACGCCAGCAGCGCCTCGACCAGGGCGACCTGCTCGGCAGAGGCGAGCGCCCGCCCCTTCCGCAGCGCGGTGCGGCAGGCCACCTCGATGAGTAGCCGATCCCGCCAATCATCCCCGGCCTCGAACGCCTCGCTCAGCAGCCCGGCCACCTCGTCGCCAAGGTCGCGCCACTCAGGGAGGTTCGGCAGTGCCCTCACCATGAAGGCGAGGCCGCCCACGCGCTCGCAGACGATGCCGAGCGCGGCCAGCCCGGGCAGGCGACCCTCGAGGGCCGCGAGCTGGTGGGGCTTCACCTCCAGCACGATCGGCTGGAGCAGGAGCTGCCGCGCGGCCGCCGCCGTCGCCTGGCCCGGCTCCGCCTCCCGCTGCAACCGCTCGTAGATCACCCGCTCGTGGGCGCGGTGCTGGTCGATCAGATAGAGTCCGTTTGGGCCCTCCACTACGAGCAGCGACTCCCGCACCTGCGCGAGCACCTGCCAGTTGCCCCCGAGGAGGCGCCCATCGGACTCGGCGGCCGCCGCGGGCGCGTCTCGCCGCGCCGCGGGGCTGAACGGATCGGCGCCGGGGAGCCCCGACCGCTCACGCCCGCAGGGCCGGGCGGTCGCCTCGGCGCCGTACGGCCGCGATGGCCCGCGCTCGGCCAGCGAGCGCCCGACCCGGCGCCGCTCGGGCAGGCGGTACTGCCAGCCGTCGAGCGCGAACGACGGACGCGCCGCCGGCTGCGGCGCCAGATCCGCTAGGGTGTCGGCCACGAGCCGGCCGAGCGCCCGGCCGAGCTCCGCCTCGTGGCGCAGCCGCACCTCTGCCTTGGTCGGGTGGATGTTCACGTCGACGTCCTCGTACGGCAGATCGAGGTGCAGCACGGCGACGGGGTGGCGTCCGCGCGGCTGCAGCGGCCGGTACGCCTCCTCGAGCGCCGCCAGGAGCGCCGCGGCAACCACCGGCCGGCCGTTAACCGCGAGCCAGAGCTGCCGGCGGTCCGGCCGGGCGTAGTCGGTCGGCAGGACGGCACCACCGAGCCGGGCCCGTCCGATCCGGCGCTGGGGCAGGACGACTGCTCGAGCGGCCGCCTCGCGGCCGAGCACGCCGGCCAGGGCGCCGAGGAGCGCTTCCGATGCCGACCGATCCTCCGGCGCGGGCTCTGCCCTGGTCTGCGGCGCGCCGGCCAACGGTCTCGCTCGGCGTTCCGGTGGGAGGAGCCCTGCCCGTCCGGGTGTGCGCAGGGCGACGCGGCCATCGAAGCTCAGACTGAAGGCGCAGCCGGGTTGGGCGACGGCGTAGCGGCGCACGACCTCGCCCACCGCGGCCGACTCGGCGCGCGCATCGCGCAGGAAGCGCAGCCGGGCGGGCGTCGCCTGGAAGAGCCGGCGCACCTCGACGGTCGTGCCGAGCTCGCGGGCCCAGCGGACGCGCCGCTGCGGTCCGCCCACCGCCCGCGTGATCCGCACCCCGATCGGGTCATCGGCAGCGCGCGTGAGCAGGCTGACATCCGCCACGCTCGCCAGGCTCGCCAGCGCCTCGCCGCGGAAGCCGAGCGTCGCGACGCAGCCGAGGTCGGCCGGGGAGGCGACCTTGCTCGTCGCGTGCCGCCGGAAGAGGAGATCCGCGCAATCGGCCGGGATGCCGCAGCCGTCGTCGGTCACGCGGATCAGCTCGAGGCCGCTGCGCCGCACCTCGATTGCGATCCGCTCCGCCCCGGCATCGACCGCGTTCTCGATGAGCTCCTTGACGGCGCTGGCCGGCCGCTCGATCACCTCGCCGGCCGCCACCCGCTCGACCAACTCCGGGCCGAGCAGCCGGATGCGCCGGACGCCCGGCCGCACCGCGCCCTCGATCGTCGCCACTCCGCGCCTCGCCCCCTCGGCCGAACGCTCGCCCTCACCTCGCCCGACGGCGCCGGCAGACCTCTCGACCGGCTCCGCCGAGCCGCGGCCGGGTTCGCCCGGCAGGCGCACTCTACCCCAGGCGCCGCCCAAACGCCAGACGTGGGCAGCGGTCGGCGCC
>JBHOQZ010000991.1:0-4571 GCA_042408635.1 Chloroflexota bacterium | reverse complement strand
GAGCTGCCGCTGCCCGCCTTCCTGGCCGCCAGCGCGGCACGCCACCCGCACCGCGCGGCGATCCGTTTCATGGGCAGCACGCTCACCTACCGGCAGCTCGACGCGCTCGCCAACCGCTTCGCCAACGCGCTGCTCGCGCTCGGCATCGAGCGGGGTGAGCGGGTCGCGCTCCTGCTGCCGAACTGTCCGCAGTTTGTGATCGCCTGCTACGGCGCACTGCGGGCGGGCGCAGTCGTGGTGCCGACCAGCCCGCTCTACGTCGAGCGGGAGATCGAGCAGCAGCTGCGCGACAGCGGCGCGCGGGCCGTGGTCTGCCTGTCGACCTTCTTCGGCAAGGTGCAGGCGGTCCGCGCTCGGCTACCCGAGTTGCGCCACGTGATCGTCACGAATATCAAGGAGCACTTCCCGCCGGCCACGCGCCTCCTCTTCACGCTGCTCAAGGAGCGCCAGGAGGGTCACCGCGTGGAGCTGCCGCGCGAGCCGGGCACCCACGCCCTCACCGACCTCCTGCGCCGCTCGCTGGCGCTGCCGCACCCACCGGGCGTGCGCGTCGACCCCGACGAGCTCGCGCTGTTGCAGTACACGGGCGGCACGACGGGCACGCCGAAGGCGGCGATGCTCACGCACCGGAACCTGGTCGCCAACGCGCTCCAGGCCCAGGCCTGGTTCATGAACGTCTCGGAGCCGGGCGGCGCCGACGTCACGCTCGGGGTGATCCCGCTCTTCCACATCTACGCGCTCACGAGCGTGATGAACTGCGCCATCGTTGGCGGCGGGACGATGATCCTCCAGCCGCGATTCGTCCTGAAGGACGTGCTCCGCGCGCTCGACCGCCAGCGGCCGCACCGCTTGCCCGGGGTGCCCACGATGTACATGGCGATCAACAACGCGCCCGACGTCGCGCGCTACGATCTGCGCTCGCTCAAGGTCTGCGTGAGCGGCGCGGCGGCGCTCCCCGAGGAGGTGCAGCGGCGCTTCGAGTCGCTGACGGGGGCCAAGCTGGTGGAGGGCTACGGGCTCACCGAGGCGAGCCCGATCACGCATTGCAGCCCGATCCTCGGCCGGCGCCCGGTCGGCTCGATCGGCGTGCCCCTGCCCTCCACCGACGCCGCGATCTTCGACGCCGAGACCGGCACGCGCCGGCTCGGGCCGGGCGAGGTCGGGGAGCTGGCCGTGCGCGGTCCGCAGGTGATGCGGGGCTACTGGCAGCGGCCAGAGGAGACGGCGCGGGTGCTGCGCGACGGCTGGCTCTTCACCGGCGACCTGGCGCGCATGGACGCGGACGGCTACTTCTTCATCGTCGACCGCAAGAAGGACATGATCATCACCGGCGGGATGAATGTCTACCCGCGCGATGTCGAGGAGCCGCTCTACAGGCACCCGAAGGTGCTCGAGGCGGTCGCGGTTGGCGTGCCGGATGAGCGTTGGGGCGAGGCCGTCAAGGCGTTCATCGTCCTCAAGCCCGGTGAGCACGCGACCGAGCTGGAGATCATCGACTACTGCCGGGCCAACATGGCCGCCTACAAGGTGCCGAAGGCAGTCGAGTTCCGCAGCGAGCTGCCCAAGAGCCTGGTCGGCAAGTTCCTGCGGCGCCAGCTCCTCGACGAGGAGCTCGCCCGCCGCGGCTCGGGCCAGCCCCGCGCTTGACCCATCGGCGCCGCACGCGACTCGAAACGCCGCGCCCAGCCTGGGCAACGGCGAGGCGTCGGCTCCCGTTCGCGCCGTCAAAGAAGATCGCAAGCGTCGCCCCGGCGCCCGCCTACACGCGGGCGCCCGACGCCGCACCAGTCGTGGAGGACTACCCCATGGCAACAACCAACGGTCGCCGGCCGGTGCGGCCGCAGCCCGGCCGGCGGGCCAGCGTCGTCGCGGGCTTCCGCACCCCGTTCATCCGCGCGGGCACCGACTTCGCCACGCTCGATGCGCTCGATCTGGCGCGCGCCGTCACCGTCGAGCTGATCGAGCGGACGAACCTGGACCCCGCCACGGTCGACGCCGTGATCTGGGGCAACGTGGCGCGGCCGGTCAAGTACCACAACCTGGCGCGCGAGCTGGTGCTGGCGGCGAACCTGCCGCCGCGCGTGCCCGCGCACACGGTCAGCCTGGCCTGCGCCTCGTCCTGCCAGGCGATCACCGACGCCGTGGACCTGATCGAGCGCGGCTACGCCGACGTGGTGATCGCGGGCGGGGTCGAGACGCTCTCGAATGTGCCGATCAGCCTTTCGCCGCCGCTGGCGCGGGCGCTGGTGGCCGTCGGCCAGGCGAAGTCGCTGCCGGACAAGCTCCAGCGCCTGGCGACGGTAGGCGTAGCCGACCTGCCACCGGTCGCCCCCGCGATCAAGGAGACCTCGACTGGGCTGAGCATGGGCGAGTCGGCCGAGCTGATGGCGAAGCTCAACCGGATCCCGCGCGAGGCGCAGGACCGCTGGGCGCTGCGCAGCCACCAGCGCGCCGCCGCGGCCTGGGACGACGGGCGCCTCGAGGCCGAGGTCGTGCCGGTCTTCCTGCCCGATGAGGGCGGCCGCGCGGTCGTCCGCGACAACCACATCCGGCGCGATACCTCCCTGGAAAAGATGGCGCAGCTCCGACCTGTCTTCGATCCGCAGTACGGCACGGTGACGGCCGGCAACTCGAGCCCGCTCACCGACGGCGCGGCCAGCGTCCTGCTGATGTCCGAGGCGGCGGCCCACGCCCTGGGCTACGAGCCGCTGTCCTTCATCGCGAGCTACGCCTACGCCGCCGTCGATCCAGCCGATCAGCTCCTGCTCGGGCCCGCCTACGCGATCCCGGTGGCGCTCGACCGCGCCGGGATCACGCTGGCCGATGTCGACCTGGTCGAGATGCACGAGGCGTTCGCCAGCCAGGTGCTCTCGACGCTGCAGAAGCTCGCCTCGCGCGAGTTCGCCATGGAGGAGCTGGGTCGGACCGAACCGGTGGGCGAGATCGATCCCGAGCGGATCAACCGGCGCGGCGGCTCGATCGCGCTCGGCCACCCGTTCGGCGCCACCGGCGCCCGCTGCGTGAGCACGCTGGCCCACGAGCTAAAGGGCACGGGCGGCGGTCACGGACTGGTTTCCGTTTGCGCGGCCGGCGGCGTCGGCTGCGCCATCGTGCTGGAGCGTGAATAGCATGACAACGACCGATCTGGCGCTGCCGCAGGTTGTGCCCAGCGGCGCCTACTTCGAGGGACCGGACGCCGACGGGCTCGGGCGCATCGTCGTCGACCGGCCCGACGACCCGGTCAACGCGCTCAATCCGGCGCTGATCGAGGCGCTGGCTGCCGCGATCGAGGCAGCCGGGCGGCAGCCGGGTCTGCGCGGCCTCTTGATCGTCAGCGGCAAGCCGGAGCAGTGGATCGCCGGCGCCGACCTCGACCTCCTCACCGCGGCCTCCGCGCCAGAGCAAGTCGAGGCGGCCAGCCGCCGCCTCCAGGCGGTTTTCAACGCGCTGGCGGCGCTGCCGGTGACGACCGTGGCCGCGATCAACGGCCCGGCGCTCGGCGGCGGGCTCGAGCTCGCGCTCGCCTGCGACTACCGGGTCGCGGCCGATGCGCCGGGCGTCGCGATCGGGCTGCCCGAGGTGAGCCTCGGGCTGGTGCCGGCCGGCGGGGGCACGGTGCGGCTGCCGCGGCTGGTCGGGCTAGCTAAGGCGCTCGACCTTATCCTCTCGGCGCGGCGGCTGAACGCGCGGCGGGCGCGGCGCGAGGGACTGGTTGACGAGGTGGTCCACCCGGCCGTGCTCGAGCAGGCGGCGCGGACGTGGGCGGCCAAGCCCAAGCGCAGCGGCGCCGGCTCGCTCAAGCTCGGCGTCTCGGTCGACGCGGCGCTCGACCTGGCTGAGCGGACGCCCGCGGGCCGCCGCCTGCTCTACAATCAGGCGCGGCAAGGGGTGCTGGGCCGGGTCGGCACGCACTACCCCGCGCCGCTCCGGGCGCTCGAGGTGATCCAGGCGGGCCAGGAGGGGGGCGTCGAGGCGGGGTTGGCGGCCGAGGCGCGCGCCTTCGCCGAACTGGCGTGGGGCGACGTCGCCCGCAACCTGATCTGGCTGTTCCTGGCGACCACGCGGCAGAAGCGGCAGCAGGTCTCGGCGGACCCGGCCCAGGCGCCGCGTCCGGTGGAACGGCTGGGGGTGGTCGGCGCGGGCTTCATGGGAGCGGGGATCGCCGAGGTGGCGGCTGTGGCGGGGCTCTCGGTGCGGGTGCGCGACGTCAAGCCCGAGGCCGTGGCGAAGGGCCTCGCCTCGATCAAGGCGCTGGTCGACGAGGCGGTCGCGAAGCGCCGGTTCGACGCGCGCGAGGGCCGGGCGATCCTCAACCGCGTCAGCGGCACGACCGACTACAGCGGCTTCGCGCGCGCCGACCTGGTGGTCGAGGCGGTGTACGAGAGCCTGGAGCTCAAGCGGCGCGTGGTCGCCGAGCTGGAAGCGGTCGTGCGGCCGGACGTGGTGATCGCCTCGAACACCTCGGCCCTGCCGATCCGCGAGATCGCCGCCGGCGCCCGCCACCCCGAGCGTATCGTCGGCATGCACTTCTTCTCGCCGGTCCACCGAATGCCGCTGCTCGAGGTGGTGCG
>JBHOQZ010000988.1:0-4192 GCA_042408635.1 Chloroflexota bacterium | reverse complement strand
CGCGCCGCCGCAGCAGCCGACGTTCGGCACAGGCCCGATCGGCGGCGCGATCGGCACCGGGGCCGGGATCGGCGCCGGCGGATACGGCGAGATCGAGGTGATCGGCGTCGTCACCGTCTGCGTCGAACTCGGGTTGCCCGTGAACTGTGCCGAGACCGTTATCATCGGCTGGAGGATGAGGTTCACGGGGTTCTGGGTGCCGTACGGGTTGTACGGGTTGGTCGTGCCGTACGGGCTATAGGGGTTGTAGCCGGCACCGGTGCCCATGGCGCCGGTGGTGCCCACCACGGAGGCGACCCCCGTGAAGGTCAGCGTGGCCTGCTGGCCGGCCGCCAGCGTGGGGATCGTCCAGACGCCGCCCGCGCCGGTGGGCGGGTAGATCAGGGTCTGGAGCAGGTTCGTGAAGGTGCCGGTCGAGGCGACCGGGTTGCTGGTGCCCGAGTAGGTGGCCCCGGCGGTGTAGGTGAAGAGCGTGGTCACCGAGAGGTTCGTCATCGGGGCGGCCGTATTGTTGACCACCGTGACGACGTAGGTGACGTTGGCGCCGTTGCCCACCGGACCGCTGGGCTGGGCGGTCAGGGTCAGGGGGGCGTTGCTCGGCGGCACGCTCCCGCCCACGCTCGTGTTAATCTGGGCCGTTTGCTGGCCGGTGCCGCCCACGACCGACGCGAGCAGGTTGATCGACCCCGAACCGCTTACCTGACCGGCGAACGTGAGCGAGAGCGACTGACCGGCCGCCAGCGACGGGATCGCCCAGTTGCCGAAGGTGATGTTCGGCGCCGGCGACGGCGCGACCGTGAACACCGTCCCCGGCGGGGCGAGGGGATTGGCGGCGTTCGAGAACGTCGCGCCGGACACGGTGAAGACGGTCGAGATCACCGCGTTGGACACGGCGGTCGAGCCGGTGTTGGTGACGCTGACGGTGTAGATCACCGTGGCGCCGTTCGCCACTGCGCCCGCCGGGCTCTGCGAGACGCCCACGACCAGAGCCCCGGTGGAGGAGGTCGGCGTATTGGTCGGCGTTGCCACCGGCGTCGTCGCCGTCGCGGTCGGCGTGGCGGCGGGCGTCGTCGCCGTCGCGGTCGGTGTCGACGTCGGCGAGGTCGTCGCCGTCGCGGTTGGCGTCAAGGTGCCCACCTGGGCGGCCGGGGCAGCGGCTCCACCCGGCACCACCACGCCGGTGCTCGGCGCATCGATCGTGTGGAGCGATGTCGCCGTCACCTGTCCGACGGCGGACCAGCCGCCCACGATCAACGCGCCGACGAGCAGCAGCGCGCCGATCAGGCGCGCGCACGTCTGACGCGGTCTCTGCGGTCGCAACACTCACCCTCCCCAAACGGCGTGCGGCGCAGCCAGGGCGAAGCCCAGCCAGAGCCCTGGCTGCCACGAGTCAGGGCGACTGTAGCAGACGCGGGGGGCCTCGTCAATCGAACTCGGGGTCACCTCACGCCAACATTCGTGCGGTCCCCATGACAACTTGACGTGTTATTGATCACGACTGCGGTCGCTTGCCCGCCTGTAGCCTGCCCTGGCCGGCCGCCTCACGACGGTGTCTGGATCACGTCGTGGGGCAGGCTTTCGCGCAGGCCGGCCGCGGTGATCCGCACGAAGCGGGCGTTGCGCTGCATCTCCGGGATGGTGTGCGCGTTGCAGTAGCTCATCCCGGAACGCAGTCCGCCGACCAGATGGTACAGCGTCTCCGCCACCGTGCCCTTGTAGGGCACCACGGCCTCAACGCCCTCGGCGACCACCGGCTCGAACTCGGCCGGGTCTGCCTCGGGCTCCAGGTCGGGCCGCTCGCGTCGGCGGCGCGCCCGCGCCGCGCCGGCCGAGGCCATGCCGCGGTAGACCTTGTACTTGCTGCCGCCGCGCGTCACCGTCGCGCCAGGGCTCTCCTCGGTCCCCGCGAGCAGGTTGCCGAGCATGACGGTGCTGGCACCGGCCGCGATCGCCTTGGCGATGTCGCCGGCCGCGCGGATGCCGCCGTCGGCGATCACTGGCACGCCGTGCTCGCGCGCCACCGCCGCCGACTCGAGAATCGCGGTCAGCTGGGGCACACCCACCCCCGCAACGACGCGGGTAGTGCAGGCGGAGCCCGGGCCTACTCCGACCTTGACGGCGTCGGCCCCGGCCGCGATCAGGTCGCGCGTGCCCTCGGCGGTGGCGACATTGCCGGCGATCACCTCGGTATCGGGCAGCGCCGCCTTGACGCGGGCGAGCGCGTCGAGCGCGAGCCGCGAGTGGCCGTGGGCGATGTCGATGACGAGCACGTCGGCGCCGGCCTCGGCGAGCGCCTGCGCGCGCTCGAAGTAGTCCCCGACGACCCCGATCGCGGCGCCGACGCGCAGCCGACCCTGCTCGTCGCGCGCGGCGCGCGGGAACTGAGCGACGCGCAGCAGGTCGCGCGCGGTGATTAGGCCGCGCAGGTGCCCGGTCTGGTCGACGAGCGGCAGCTTCTCGATCTTATGGCGGTGGAGGATGTCGCGCGCCGCCTCGAGTCCGGTGCCGACCGGCGCGGTGATCAGGTCGGCCGCGCCGGTCATCACATCCTCGACGCGCCGGGTCGGGTCGTCCTCGAAGAGGATGTCGCGCGAGGTGACGATGCCGAGCAGCCGGTGCTGGCGATCGACCACCAGCAGGCTGGTCGTCTCGTAGCGGGCGAGCAGGTTCCAGACGTCGCCGACGGTGTGGTCGGGGGTGATGGTGTGGACATCGCGGACGGTGTAGCTCTCGGGGCGTTTGACGCGCTCCACCTCGGCGACCTGTTGTCGGATCGACATGAAGCGGTGGATGATGCCGATGCCGCCCTCGTGGGCCATCGCCTGGGCCATGGCCGCCTCGGTGACGGTGTCCATGTTGGCGCTGATGATCGGGATGCTCAGCTCGATCCGCCGGGTGAGGCGGGTGCGCGTATCGACGTCCGAGCGGGAGGCGACCTCCGAATAGCGCGGCACGAGCAGCACATCATCGTAGGTCAGCGCCAGCTTGATCTCGTCCATGGTCACGGCCACCTCCGCCGGCCGCTGCGCGGCGGCGCCCTCGGGCGCGCCGCCACCGTGTCGATGGTGGGCTGGGGGTAGCGCGGCCGCTAGCTACCCCCATCCCACATGCGCTTGATGAGGTTGGCGTTGTCCTTCACGGCCAGGTAGGCTGGAGTAGGCGAGAAGTCGACGTTCACCAGCCGGAAGTAGTGGTCGGAGCGATCCTCGGGGATATCGCCGACCTGGCGGAAATACCACATGCAGATCACGCCGGCCCAGGGGTAGTTCTGGGCGGCGTACTTGTAGGCGTCGATGGTATACTTCGCCTGCTCCTGCGGCGTCACCCGGCGCCAGATCAGCTTCTCGGCCGGCATCTCGGGCGGGGAGGCGTTCCAGCCGAACTCGTTGAACCAGACCGCCTTGTTCGCGTCGCCGTTGCGCTCCATCACAGCGCGCAGGAGCTCGACGCGGCGGAAGTTCAGCTTCATCGGGTCGGGCGGGTCCTCCGGGGGGTATTCGAGCCCGTAGGCGTTCGCCGAGGCGATGTCGAACAGGTCCTTCGCGCCGGCCTTGTACATGCCGTCGAGGTAGTCGAGCTCGTTCATGTTCTGGCCGCCCTTCTCGACGTTGATGGCGAGCGGCGCGGACAGGATCTTGATGTTCGGGTTCGCCTCGCGCAGCCGCTTGGCCGCGACCCGGAGCATGTCGACGTACTCCGCCGGGTTGACGTCCCGGTTGCCCCACTCGGGGTAGATGTTCGGCTCGTTCCAGACCTGGATGTGGTCGACCTTGCCGGCGTAGCGCTTGGCGAACACCGCCAGGAAGTCGCCGTAGTCCTCGAACTTGGCCGGTGGTCCCTCGGGCGGGTCGCCGGGCCGACGCGCCCACTCGGGTGGCCGGTCGATGCGGGCGATCACCTTGATGCCGTAGCGGTCGGCCAGGTTGACGATCTGGTCGAACTTGGTCCAGTTGTAGGTGCCGCGCTTCGGCTCGATCTCCTCCCAGGGGAAGTACTGCTTGAGCCAGCCGATGCCGGCCTCCTGCATCATCTGGAAGGTGCGCTCCTTCTTCCAGTCCTCGACCTCGCGATCGAGGAAGGAGTTGACGCCGAGCGGGTTCACCTTCGTATCGGGGATGGTGCCGCGCGCGATGGCGGGGCGGCCGCCGGCCGCCGGGCTCGCCGCCGCGGCGGGACTGGCGGCCGGCGCGGG
>JBHOQZ010000985.1:0-2283 GCA_042408635.1 Chloroflexota bacterium | reverse complement strand
CCGCGACGCGCTGCCCGGCGCGGCCCCGCGGGCCCGGCGGTCCTGCCGGCTCACTGGCAGCGGCGGCGGAGCAGACCGGGCTTGATGATGGTGATGGAGCTGCGCCCGAGCCGGATCCAGCCCAGGTGCGCGAAGCTCTGCAGATGCTCGTTGACGCGGGCGCGGGTACCGCCGATGAGGTCGGCCAGCTCCTGCTGGGTCAGCGCCAGGTCGATCAGCGTCGAGCCGTCGGCCTGCTTGACGCCCGACTTGGCGGCCAGGTCGAGCAGCGACTTGGCGAGCCGCCCCGGCACGTCGAGGAACGTCGCATCCTCGAGCGCCTCGGTCGTGAGGCGCAGCTTGTCGGCCAGGATCGAGCAGAGGCGCAGCGCCGCCGCCGGCTCCGCCAGCACCGCTTCGATGAAGGCGTCGCGGCGCAGGCTGAGCGTCGTCGTCGCCTTGAGCGCGACCGCGGTCGCCGAGCGTGGCGCGCCGTCGAACAGCGCCAGCTCGCCCAGCACATCGCCCGGTCCGAGCACGCGCAGCAGCTTCTCCTTGCCGTCGAGGCCGGGCAGGACGAGCTTGACGGCGCCGCTCTGGATCACGAAGAGCGAGTCGCCGGGATCCTCTTTGTGGAAGAGGACCTCCCCGCGCTTGAACCGGCGCACGCGCATGCTCTCGACCACCGCCTGCCGCCGTGCCGGCGAGAGCGCGGACAGGAACGGCACCGTTTCGACCACCGCCATCTCGTCGCGCGTCAACGCCATTGCTCCCCCTCCCACCGCCTCGAACGACCCGCGCGGACCCGGCGCCGGGATCGTGCCGTCGACGCGGCCGCTCCGCGCCGCCCCGCCGCCTTCACTCTAGCACGTCCGACCGCCCGTTAGCAGCCCCGGCAGCGCCGGTTCGCTCGGCTGGCAGTCGACCCGCTCAACCCGCTGCGCAGAGGATCGCCCCGACCACCGTCAGGAGCGCGCCGACCCCCCGCTAGCATGCCAGGTGCTCGCGCGAGATCACCTGGGCGAGCAGCACGCTCACGACCGGGTCGAGCGACGAGAGGACGCTGACCACGCCCAGCTCGCCCAGCGCGGTGGCGTAGGTGAGGAAGCCGTCGGCGGCCACGTCCAGCAGACCGATCGCCGCCACCAGCGCGAGCTGGCGGAGGGGCGGCGGCAGCAGCTTCCCGCGCCGCGCCACCAACGCCATGCCAAGGGTCGTCGGCAGCGAGCCGAGCTGGACGCCGAGCGTCACCTAGAGCTGACCGTCGCCGGCCGCGTCGCTGGCGCGCTCCAGGATGAAAAAGAACACCCCGAAGCAGAGTGCCGCCGTCAGCGCCAGCACCACCGACAGCGGCGGCGGTCCGAGCGCCGGCAATCGCCACGGCTCCAGGTGAGGCGGCCGCGCGGGCACCGGCGCTGCGGTTGGTCTTGCCGCCTCCCCGGCCACGGCGATGATCAGCACCCCGCCGAGGGCGAGCGCCAGGCCGACGAGGAGGGGGCCGCCCGGAACCTGGCCCTGCGCGAGACCGACCAGCGTTGGCACGGCGGCCGCCGTCGCCGCGACCGGGGCCACCAGCGACGGCGGGCCGATTGCCAGCGGCCGGTAGTAGATCAGCGCGCCGACCGCGCCCAACACGCCGCCCCCCAGACCCCAACCGAGGCCCGCGGCCGATGGGGGCTGCCCCGAGGCGAGCACGATGCGAGGAAGATGCTGGCGCTGACGGCCTGGCTCCACAGCGCCAGTACCACCAGGGGCAGCCGCCGCGCCATCAGGCCCGCCAGAAAGTCGCTGGCTCCGTAGGCGGCGCTCGCCGCCAGCGCCAGCAGGAGCGCGGCTATCGGCCGGCGCCCGGCTAGAGCCTGGCGATGAGGTCGAACATGCCCCGCGCCGCATCGCCGGGCGTCATGCCGGTCAGTGGTAGCGGCGAGGCGAGGACGTGGACGTCGCCCAGATCGAGCAGCGCCCGCACGCGTGCCGCGATCGCCGCGTCGTCGCCCCAGATGACGAGCGCGTCGGCCATGGCATCGCTGAACTCGCCCTGGAGCGCCTCGGCGAAGCCCGCGTCCGCGAACATGCGCTGGTAGAACGGCAGCCGCGGGTAGAGCGCGAACTGCTCGCGCGCCGCGCGGCGCACCGCCGCCCCGTCCGTGCTACGGGCGATGATCGTGTGTGCGACGAGCGGCGGCACCGGCCGGCCCGTCCCCTCGGCGCCCGCCTGCAACGCGGGCAGCGCCGTCTCGCGCAGGTAGGCCGGGGGGCAGAGCCAGCTAATCGCCCCGTCGGCCACCTCGCCGGCGAGCCGGA
>JBHOQZ010000981.1:0-4158 GCA_042408635.1 Chloroflexota bacterium | reverse complement strand
CCGCGACGGCGCCCCACCCGGCTTCGCCGGGGACACGGGCGGAGCTGGAGGCGCTGCGCGCGGCCGCGGCGCGGGGCGAGGCCGCCTGGCCGATCCAGGTCGCCCGGCGCTACGCGCGCAACCGCCTGGCGATGCTGGGCGCCGCGAACATCCTGCTGATGCTGCTGGTGACGATCTTCGCGCCGGTGCTCGCCCCTTACCCGCCGACCCAGATGAACATGGCTAGGCGCCTGGCGCCGCCGGGCGGGCCGTTCATCCTCGGCACCGACGAGTTCGGCCGCGACATCTACAGCCGCATCATCTACGGCACCGTGATCTCCTTCCAGGTCGGCGTGATCGCGGTCGGCATCGCGCTCACCGTCGGCACGGCGCTGGGGCTGCTGGCGGGCTACTGCTCCGGCGGGCGGTTCGGCTGGCTCGACGGGCTGATCATGCGCGTGATGGACGTCGTCTTCGCCTTCCCGGCGATCCTGCTGGCGATCGCGATCATCGGCGTGCTCGGCTCGAACCTGCAGAACGTGATGATCGCCATCGGCATCGTCAACGTGCCGGCGTTCGCCCGGATCACGCGCGGCTCGGTCCTCTCGGTCAAGGAGATGCCCTACACCGAGGCGGCACGGGCGCTCGGCGCGCCGGACCTGCGCATCGTGCTGCACCACATCCTGCCCAACATCGCGGCGCCGCTGATCGTGCAGGCGTCGCTCGGCTTCGCCTTCGCCGTGCTCTCGGAGGCGAACCTGAGCTTTCTCGGGCTGGGCAACAAGCCGCCCAGCCCCTCCTGGGGCTCGATGCTCAACACCGCCTACGGGCTGATGCAGAACGCCCCCTGGGCCGCCATCTTCCCCGGCCTGGCCATCTCGCTGGCCGTGATGGGGTTCAACCTCGCTGGCGACGGCCTGCGCGATGCGCTCGACCCGCGCCTCAAGCGATAGCTACCCACGCACCCACCCGTGGGCGGGTCGCCCCGGCCACCCTGGCATCGGCCGATCGGCGGACGGGCCGTGGTAGACTGTCGGCAGTGGGGGCAGCAGTCGATGGGTGGTTGAGCCGATGATGCAGCGGGGCACGGTAGATGTGGCGATCGTGGGCGGGGGCGTCATCGGCGCCTCGATCGCCTACTTTCTGGCGCGGCAGGGCGTCTCGGTCGCGCTGATCGAGCGGCGGCTGGTGGCGCAGGAGGCGTCGTGGGCCTCGGCCGGCATCATTGCGCCGGGCGGCGGGGCGACGATGCGCCCGGAGCCGCGCTACGCGCTCTACGCGATGACGCAGCAGATCTACCCGACGCTCATCCCGCAGCTCCAGGAGGAGAGCGCGGTCGACGTCGAGTACGTGCGCTGCAGCCGGATTGCGGTGGCGCTCGATCCCGACGAGGCGGCCCGGCTCGAGGGCGAGGTGGCGCAGCACCGGGCGCAGGGCTACCGGGCCGAGTGGCTCGACCCGGCGGCGCTGCGCGAGGCCGAGCCCGCGCTGACGCAAGCGGCGCTCGGTGGCCAGGCGGTCCACGCCGGTGGCACGGTTCGGGCGCACCGGCTCACGCTCGCGCTCGTGCGCGCCGCCGAGCGGCGCGGTCTGCGGCTCCTCCAGGAAACGCCGGCGCTCGGCCTCGTCACCGCGGGCGACCGTGTCACGGGCGTGCGCACAACCGCCGGTACGGTCGCGGCGGGGCAGACAGTGCTGGCGGCGGGCGCCTGGACGCGCCTACTGGGCGAGTGGGTCGACGCCTACCTGCCGACCTACCCAGTGCGCGGGCAGATGCTCGCCGTCGAGCAACCGCCGGTGGCGCTGCGCAACGTCGTGACCGGCCTGGGCGGCTACATCCTGCCGCGCGGGGATGGCACGGTCGCGGCGGGCGCGACCGAGGAGCACGAGTCAGGCTTCGACCACCGGGTCACGCCGACCGGCCTGAGTTGGCTGGTGGGCCTGCTGACCGGGCTGATGCCCTCGGCGACCGAGGCGCGCGTCACCGCCACCTGGGCGGGGCTGCGACCAGGCTCGCCCGACGGCATGCCGATGATCGGGCCGGTGCCGGGCCGGCGCGGCCTCTGGGTCGCTGCCGGCCACTTCCGCAGCGGCGTCCAGACAGCGCCGGCCACCGGCACCCTCGTCGCCGATTCGCTGGTGGCCGGTCGCCCGGTCGAGGCGCTGGCGCCGTTCGACCCGGCCCGCTTCGTGCCCACCGCCGACGAGTAGCGCGCACCTGGCCGTGCCCGGCGCCCGGGGCGGGTCGCCCCGGACGCGTCGAGGCCCGCGCCCGTACCTGGACCACCCGGAGGGAGGCTACACCGGCATGGAAACGAGGCGACGCACCGTCGGCATCCTGATCTTCGACGACGTCGAGGTCCTCGACTTTTGCGGCCCGTTCGAGGTCTTCTCGATCGCGCGCCTGCCCGACCGTAACGAAGACGAGGCGCGGCTGTTCGACGTGGTGACCGTGGCCGAGGCGAGCCGGCCCATCCACTGCCGCGGCAACCTGGTCGTCCAGCCGCACGCGACGATCGAGGACCACCCCCCGCTCGACATCCTGGTCGTGCCCGGCGGCATGGGCACGCGCCGCGAGCGCGGCAACGCCCGGCTCCTCGATTGGCTCGCGGCCCAGGCGCGGCGCGCCGAGCTGACGACCAGCGTCTGCACCGGTGCCTTCCTGCTGGCCGAGCGCGGCCTGCTCGACGGCCGCCGGGCGACGACGCACTGGGCGAGCATCGAGTGGATGCGGGGCACCTACCCGAACGTCACCACGCTCGCGGATGCCCGCGTGGTCGACACGGGCAACGTCATCACCTCGGCTGGCGTCTCGGCCGGCATCGACATGGCGCTCCACGTCGTCGCCCGGCTGCACGGCCTCCCCGTTGCGCGCTGGACCGCCCGCCGCATGGAGTACGGCTGGCAGCCCGAGAGCCAGTTCGTCGGCGCCTAAGCCGCCTGACGCGGCGGACGCCTGAATGCTTCCGCGACGAGGTGCGGCATCGGAGAGCGGTTGCGACTCGTCGCTAGATCGCCAGCGGACCCGGGGTCGCTGCGACGAGGTGCGGTATTGGCTGACGGTAGCGACCGGCTACTACACCACACCTTTGTCCAGGGGAGCCGTTAGCGGAGCAGCCGGTCGACGCCAGGGCGCGGGTTCCAGACTGCGCCGCACCTTTGTCCAGGGGAGCCGTTAGCGGAAGAGGTCGCGGGTAGGGTCCATCACAAGTTGCCGTGCGGCGCCCTCCTCGGAGCGCTCGTAGGCGTAGCCGCGCACGACCACGACCGGGCGAGCGACAACCTTGCCCATCACTAGCTCGGCGGCCGCCGCCAGCTCGTCGGCCACCGCCATCACCGTCACGCTCAACTCGTAGCCGTGGGGGTCGAGCTGGCCGCGGTAGTCGCCCAGCGGGGCGAGCCCGGCCAAGCCGATCGCCACGTTGACGATGCCGCTGCGCCACGGCCGCCCGAACGAGTCGGAGATGATGACGGCGACGTCGACGCCGTGGCGCTCGCGCAGCGTCGCGCGCAGGCGGCGGGCGGAGGCATCGGGGTCGAGCGGCAGCAGGCAGACGACATCGCGGCCGGGCACGTTCGAGGCGTCCACCCCCGAGTTGGCGCAGACGAAGCCGTGGCGCGTCTCGGTGATCACCACGCCCCGATCCATGCGCACGATGCGGGCGCTCTCGCGCAGCACGACCTCGACCTGGCGCGCGTCCTTGCGGTAGCGCTCGGCGATCTGGCGCGCGAACGGGGACGGCTCGACGGTGGCGAGGTCGACCAGCCGCCCCTCGGCCTTCGACACGACCTTCTGCGTGACCACCAGCACGTCGCCGTCCTCGAGGCCGGCGCCTCCGGTCCGCGCCGCCTCCCAGATCAGGGCGGCCAGGTCATCGCCGGGCCGCACCTCGGGCAGGCCGGGCAGCGCCATCAGCCGCAGCTCGGCCCCCAGCGCCGCGTCTCGTCCGCTCATCGTCTCCCCCCTCGCTTGCTTCCGGGGGGACGGACACCCCCGCTGCCGCCTCGATTGTAGCCCGGCGCCCCGGGCAGCGCCATGCGGCGCCCGGCCCGAGCGGGGGTCGAGGCGCCAACCCGGCCTAAACCGGCGCGCCGGCCTCCTCGCACATGGCGGGCTGCTGGGCCGCGGGTGGTTCGGCCGCCGACGCGGCCGGGGAGGCGTCGGCCGCCGGTGGCGCC
>JBHOQZ010000974.1:0-5042 GCA_042408635.1 Chloroflexota bacterium | reverse complement strand
GTCGCGCCGTAGCCACCCGCAGACGCCTGCTCGGCCGCCACGTCGGCGCCACCCGCCACCGCTTCCCCGGTGCTGAGCACTGCCGAGCCGAACTCGCGGGCGGCCAGGCCGAGTCCGCGCAGCGCCGCGGTGGCCAGCTCGACGTCCGCGCCCGGCTGCCCCACCGCCCGACCCAGCAGCCGCAGCGCGTCGACCAGGCGCTCGACCGCGAGCGCAAGCTGCTGGTTGGGCGCCCTCGCGGCCAGCGCAGGGCCGAGCCGGTAGCGTCCGCCGACCGACTCGCGCTCGACGTAGCCGCACCGCGCCAGCGGTCGCAGGATGGCGAGCAGGCTGCTCGGAGCGACGCGGACCGCGCGGCTGAGCTCGGCCAGCGTCGCTCCGTCGGCCCGCCCGCGCAGGTGCTCGATCAGCGCCAGCGCGCGGACGACCGCCGGCGCCTCGCCCCCACCCGGCGCCGCGCGATCTGTGCGCTCTCGCGTCGCCATCACCCCTCCTTCAGCCTGTCGAACACCATTCAACAGTCTGAAGGAACTCTAGCCCATCGGCCCCGGCTGGGTCAAGCCCGCGCCGGCCGTGGGTCGCCGCCCGTCCCTGCTCAGCTCACGCCGGGCGTGGGCAGGCGGAAGGCGGTGCGGGCGTTCTCGCCCAGGATGCGGCGCTGGAGGTCGGCCGGCAGGCCCAGCCCGAGCACACGCTCGAGCGAGTCGGCGTCGTAGTGGGGCCAGTCGGTCGCGAAGACCACCTGCTCGGCCAGCCCTGCCGCTTCGATCATCATGGCGAGCGCCGCCGGGTTGGGCGGGCTCTCCAGCCGGTGGGTGGTGACGTAGACCCGGCGGCGGACCAGCTCGCTCGGGCGCTCGCCGCCGGTATCGAGCTCGTGCGGCAGGAAACGGTGCTGCTCGTCGAGGCGCCAGAGCGCGAATGGCAGCCAGCTCACCCCGCACTCGGTGAAGATCACGCGCAGCCGCGGGAAGCGGGTGAACACACCCGTCGTCGCCAGGCTGATCAGGTTCGCCAGCGCCCCGAACGGCCGGGCGACCACCTGCTTGGCGAGCGCCGTGTCGAACCCCTCGAGCTGGTAGGGGAAGACCGGGTAGACGTGGGTGAACCCCTTGAGCACGACGGGCAGCCCGGCCGCCTCGGCCGCCGCGTAGATCGGGTCGTACTGGGGGTGGCCCCAGAGCGGCGCCACGCTCGCCATCGGCAGGCAGACCGCCGCGACCCCCGGCGCATCGGCGTGGGCTTCGATCTCGCGCGGAGGCGGCGGGATCCTGCGGCACGGCCAGGATCGCGCCGAAGATCCCCTGCTCCGGGCGCAGCCACCGCTCGCGCAGGTAGCGGTTGAATGCCCGCATGATCCCGGCCGGGTAGGCGCGGTCCTGCCGCCACGGCACCGCCAGCAGTCGGCCGGTGTAGACGATCGCCGCGTCGATGCCGCGCGCATCCAGGTCGCGCCGGAGCCCTTCGGGGTCGCGCACGAGGTAGATCTCGCGCCGCGGGTCCTCCCCGAGCGGCGGATCGTAGATCGTGAGCGGTGAATAGCCGGGCGTGTCGAGCCAGCGCTCGGCGCCGCGGGCGAGGTCGAGCGCCTCGCGCAGCGTCCCCTCGGCGTGCTCGGCCAGGTCGGCGTTGCGCTCGTGGATGTGGACGTCGACGTCGATCACCGGATAGTCGAGCCGTGGCATCGCCGGTCCCCCCACCTCCTCAGAGCACGATCCGGATCTCATCGTCCTCGACCCTGACGGGGTAGCGGCGCAGGCGCACGTCGGGGTAGGCGAGGCACTGGCCGGTCGGGATGTGGAACTCGAGGCCGTGCCAGGGGCAGGCGACCACCTCGCCCCGCATCGCCAGCGCGGGCTGCCAGTCGGTCTCCGGCCCGGCCACGATCGCCGAGCCGATGCCGCCCTGGCAGACCGGGCCGTACTGGTGGGGGCAGAGGTTGCGCAGGGCGTAGTAGGCGTCCCCGAGCCGGAAGAGGCCGATGCTGAGGCCGCGCACCTGGACGACCTTGCGCTCACCCGGCCGCAGCTCGCCGACGCGGGCGACGACGTGCTCGGCCATCGCTAGAGCGTCTCGCCCTGGCGGTAGAGCCCCTGGGCGGCGTACTTGGCGGGCACGCGGATGCGCGGCATGAGCTTGAGCGCGTTGGCGCCCATGAGCTTGCGCTTGACCGTGTCGGAGACGGGCAGGTCGAAGACGGCATAGGGGTGGTCGAAGTCGTGGTGCGGCCAGTCGGAGGCGAAGATCGTCGTGTCCTCGCCG
Organism: Chloroflexota bacterium; assembly: GCA_042408635.1. Taxonomy (GTDB): domain Bacteria; phylum Chloroflexota; class UBA6077; order FW602-bin22; family JBHOQZ01; genus JBHOQZ01. The sequence continues at coordinate 2,780 of JBHOQZ010000974.1, read as the reverse complement.
TCGTAGATGCGGATGATGTCGACGAGATCCTGCCGGTTCTCGGGCTCCTCGACGGGTTGGCTGGCGAAGTAGAACCCCTTGATGACCTTGCTCGGCTTGTCCTTGAAGTGGGGCCACTGGTGGCGGTTCTCGTTGTACTCCTTGTCGAGCCGCATGCGCAGGAACGGCACCCAGGTCAGGCCGGCCTCGCAGAAGCAGATGCGCAGCCTCGGGAAGCGCAGCGGCACCGCCGTCTCGAGCATGCTCATCATGTTCGCCATCATCGCGAAGACGTGCTGGACGGTGTGGGCCGCGATCGTCGTCTGGAACCCTTCCAGGTTGTAGGGGAAGCCCGAGGCCAGGCCCGAGACGGCGTGGAGCAGCACCGGCAGGTCGTAGTGCTGGGCGGCCGCGAAGATCGGGTCGTAGCGCCGGTGGCCCCAGAGGGGATAGTTCTGGCAGGTCGGCAGGTAGACGCCGACGAACCGCTCGTCGTCGCCCCAGCGCTCGATCTCGCGCACCGCCGCCTCCGGGTCCTGCGCCGGGATCATGACGACGGCGTAGAGGTCGTTGTCGGCGCCCAGCCACTCCGCCTTGAGCCAGCGGTTGTAGGCGCGGGCAATGGCGGCCGCGTAGGCGGCGTTGGGCAGCGCCGAGAGGCGCAGGAAGTGGTCGGGGAAGAGGATGCCGACGTCGATGAACAGCTCGTCCAGCTCGCGGCGCATCTGCTCGGCGGTGTAGACGACTTCGGCGCGCCCGCCCTGGCCGAGCCGGTTGCCGCGGGGCGAGGGGAGCGTGCTGCCGGGCAGCCCCGGGTTGGCGCTCGGGCAGTAGCCCGGGATGTCGAGGTAGCGCGGCGGCACCTCGCGCACGTTCTCGACCGCGGCCCGCCAGGGCGGGTCGACGTAGGGCGCGAGCGCCCCGGGCGTCTCATGCGCGTGGACGTCGGCGTCGACGATCAGTACGTCGTCGAGCGTCAGCGGCCGGGCGAGCTCCGTCACCATGCTGCCATCCCTCCGGCGTTTGCCGCGCCGGCTGAGGGAACTCCCCGCCCCGGCGCGGCTCGGCCGCATCATAGAACGCCGCCCGTTCCGCCCGCAACCGGCAGCCGGGCAGGGGACACCGCGGGCTTGTTGCGACCCTCTCCCGGTCGTTCGTCCCCGCGCCCGGCCGGCTGATGCCGTTACCGGCCCACGTTCGCACCTTCCATCAGCCGGCTGCGCAGCCTCAGCCTGGGGATCTTTCCCCGCCCGACTACTCCCCGCCGAGAGCTCGGGCGAACTCGTCGCGCAGCTCGGTCAGGATCCGGCAGAACATCTCGTCGGTGAACCCCGAGCCGCGGCCGGGCCGGGCCCGCCGGCCGGTCACGTGGACGATCGGCCGGGGCGCGGTCGCCACGAACGCCCGGGCGATCTCCGGGTGCTGCACGAGCTTGGCCCGGATCGCCCGCTTGACGAGCGCCAGGTGGGTGGCGTCGCCCTTCTCGAACCGCTTGCCGTTGTACGTCATCACCGTGTCGGAGCCCACCCGTCCGGCGTGCTTCGCCGCCGCCCCGTAGAGGCGCCGCACCGCGCTGCGCAGGGTCGGCTTCTCGAACTTCAGGCTCTGGTAGAACCCCTCGACCGAGGCGTACCACCGCCCGTCGAGCGTGAAGGGGGTGTGGGCGAAGTTCGACATCAGCCGGCCGATCGCCTCAGGCGAACCGCTCGCCACGTTGAGCGGCTTCGCCTCCGGGCGCACCCGCTCCCGGCGCGGCCGCTCCTCGACCGTGCCATCCGCCCGCTCGATCCGCACCATCCCATCCGGGAACTGCGTCAGGCGCGAGCCGTCCGGCCGCTCGATCACGGTCACGCCGTCCGGTCCGATCTGCACGACGCTGCCGTCGGGCCTGGCGATCAGCCGCACCCCCTTGTCCGCCGCCACAGCTTCACCGCCCGGCATCTCAGGCATCAAGACACCTCCTTCCGCGCGTGGCGCCGGGCCTGGCCGAGTCGACCGAACGTCATGGCCCACTGCCCGGCACGTCAACCGCACACTGGCAGGACCCGGGGCGCTTCGGGCCGATTACCGATCTGCGGACAACGACCGGCAGCCCGGAAACCACCGGGACCGCCGTTGCCGAAGCTGGCTGGGTGGGGTCATCCCCGCCCGGCCGACTCCGGTGCCGGCAGGAGGCCGAGCTGCTGCATGAGACCCAGCAGGTCCGCCTCCGCCCACTCCTCGACCAGCTTGCCAGCGCGCAGGTGGTAGATGGCGATCCCGGTGTACCGCATCGGGGCACCACGCCCCGATCCCCGCGGGCCGAGGCACAGCGGTGCTAGAGGCGGGCGACGCGCTGGCGGAGCCAGTGGTCGGCCAGCACGAGCGCGAGCATCGCTTCGGCGACCGGCACGAGGCGCGGCAGCACGGTCGGGTCGTGGCGGCCCTTGACGACGATCGTGGTCGGGTTGCCCTCGCGGTCGACGGTCGGCTGCTCCTGCGCGATCGAGGCGGGAGGCTTGGCGGCCAGCCGCACGACGATCTCCTCCCCGGTGCTGATGCCCCCGAGGATGCCACCGTGGTGGTTGGTGGCGGTGCCGATCGAGCCGTCCGGCCGGCGGACGAACGGGTCGTTGTGCTGCGAGCCGCGCAGGAGCGCGGCGCCGAACCCCTCGCCCATCTCGACGCCCTTGATCGCCGGGATGCTGAACATCGCCTTGCCGATGTCGGCCTGGAGCTTGTCGAAGACCGGCTCGCCCAGGCCCGGCGGCACCCCGCGCGCCCGTACCTCGACCACGCCGCCCAGGCTGTCGAGCTCGCGC
>JBHOQZ010000313.1:0-6174 GCA_042408635.1 Chloroflexota bacterium | reverse complement strand
CACCCATCAGGCTCGAGCCGATCTGGGTCGCGAGCCGGATGCGCTGCGCCTCCCCGCCCGAGAGCGTGGCCGCGGTGCGGTCGAGCGTCAGGTAGTCGAGGCCGACATCGACCAGGAAGGTCAGGCGGGAAACGATCTCGCGGATCACCAGCCGCGCGATCTGCCGCTCGCGCTCGGTCAAGCGCTCCGGCAGCGCGCTGAACCAGGGCAGCGCCTCCCCGATCGAGCGGCGCGCCACCCCGGCGATGTTCTCGCCCGCGATCGTCACGCCGAGCACCTCGGGCTTGAGGCGGGCGCCGCGGCAGGCCGGGCAGGGGCGGGTCGTCATGTAGCGCTCGATCTCGAGCCGGGCGAACTCGCTGTCGCTCTCCTTGTAGCGCCGGGCCAGGTTGTTGACCGCGCCCTCGAACTGCGCCTGGTATTCGCGCACCTGGCCCTGCTTGTTGCGGTGGCGCAGCGTGATCCGCTCCTTGGTGCCATAGAGGATGATCTCCCGCTGCTTCGGCGTGAGCTCGCGCACCGGCACGCCCGTCGAGAAGCCGAAGTGCTCCGCCACCGATTCGAGGAGCTGGGCGTAGTAGGTGCCGCCGGTCGCGGCGGCGGCCCAGGGCGCGACCGCGCCGTCGTGCAGCGAGAGGTCGGGGTTGGGGATGACCAGTTCTGGGTCAACCTCGAGCCGGGTGCCGATGCCCGAGCAGGTCGGGCAGGCGCCGTGGGGCGAGTTGAAGGAGAAGGTGCGCGGCTCGATCTCGCCCAGACTAGTGTTGCAGTAGGGGCAGGCGAACCGCTCGGAGTAGAGGTGGTCCTGTGCGCCGTCGTTGACGATCACCGCGCCGCCACCCAGCTTGAGCGCCGTCTCCAGCGAATCGGCGATCCGCGCCCGGTCGGGGTGGGGATCCTCGTCGGAGCGGCGCACGATCAGGCGGTCGACCACGACCTCGATGGCGTGGTTCTTGTAGCGGTCGAGCGCGGGCACCTCCTCGAGGTCGTAGACGGTGCCGTCGACGCGGGCGCGCACGAAGCCGCTCTTGCGCGCCTCCTCGAACACCTGGAGGTGCTCGCCCTTGCGATCGCGCACGACCGGACCGAGGATCTGGATGCGGCTACCCTCGGGTAGGTCGAGGATCGAGTCGACCATCTGCTCGACCGTCTGCTGCACGACCGGCCGGCCGCACTTCGGGCAGTGTGGCGTGCCGACGCGCGCCCAGAGCAGGCGCATGTAGTCCCAGATCTCGGTGACGGTGCCGACGGTCGAGCGGGGGTTGTGCGAGACGCCCTTCTGGTCGATCGAGATGGCGGGGGAGAGGCCGTCGATCCGGTCGACGTCGGGCTTGTCCATCTGGCCGAGGAACTGGCGCGCGTAGGCGGAGAGGGACTCGACGTAGCGGCGCTGCCCCTCGGCGTAAATCGTGTCGAAGGCGAGGCTGGACTTGCCCGAGCCGGAGAGGCCGGTGATGACGACGAGCTTGTCGCGCGGGATCTCGACGTCGATGTTCTTCAGGTTGTGCTCGCGGGCGCCGTGCACCACGATCCGGTCTTGCGGCATGGCTTCCCCTTGGCGGCGGTATCTGACGGGCGGGTCACTCCGCCGACGCTGGCGCACCCGCCCGGGAACGTGGGTGTGGACGCGCCGGGGACACGACGGTCGAAGCGGTTGGGACCGCTCTCTTGCCCGAGGCGCGGTTGCTGGCCGGTCTCAGGTAGCTGATCGCTGGTTGCGACTGGGTGCCGCTTGCTCGCCCGAAACAGATGTTCGGTTGCATTATATCGCGCTCGCGCGGTGAGCGGCACCACAAAATCCGGTCAACGCTGCGCGGCGGCGCGCCGCGCTCGGCGGTGCCAAGGCAGGCAGTCCTGGCGGCCGCGCAACCGCCAGGCAGGGTGCTGGGGCGGCTCGATGGCTGGCAGCAGGTCTCCCCGGCTTCGAGCAGGTAAGCTAGCCCGGCGTCTGGTACAATCCCCGCAGTGACGCTTCGCACCCTAGCTCGACTGGGGTGAGGATTGAAAGAGGGCGCGGCGGAGCTCGCCGATCTGGTCGCGCAGGTGCGCGGCGCGCTCGAACTCCAGGTTCTTGGCGGCGTCGCGCATCTGCTTCTCCAGGTCGCGGATGAGCCTGTTCGCCTCGGCGGGCGGCAGGTGGCCCACGTCGTAGGCCGGTGCCTCTTCGGCGACCTTGCGCTCGCGCACCTCGACGATCGGCTTGACGAGCACCTGGGGCGAGACGCCGTGCTCCTGGTTGTAGCGGATCTGGATCGCCCGGCGGCGGTACGTCTCGTCGATCGCCCGCTGCATCGAGCCGGTGAGGGTGTCCGCGTACATGATCACGTGCCCGTCGACGTGGCGCGCCGCGCGGCCGATCGTCTGGATGAGCGAGCTCTCGGAGCGCAGGAACCCCTCCTTGTCGGCGTCGAGGATCGCCACCAGCGAGACCTCGGGCAGGTCCAGGCCCTCGCGCAGCAGGTTGATGCCGACCACCACGTCGTAGACGCCGCGCCGCAGATCGTGCAGGATGTCGGTCCGCTCGAGCGTCTCGATGTCGCTGTGCAGGTAGTGGACCTTGATCCCCATCTCGCGCAGGTAGTCGGAGAGGTCCTCCGCCATGCGCTTGGTGAGCGTGGTCACAAGCGCGCGCTGCCCCCGCTGGACGCGCGCGTTGATCTCGCCGAGCAGGTCGTCGATCTGCCCGCGGGTCGGCTTGACCTCGATCGTCGGGTCGAGCACGTAGGTCGGACGGATCACCTGCTGGGCGACGACGCGCGAGTGCTCGAGCTCGTAGGGACCGGGCGTCGCCGAGACGTAGACCCGCTGCCCAACCATGCGCTCGAACTCGTCGAAGGTGAGCGGCCGGTTGTCGAGCGCCGAGGGTAGGCGAAAGCCGTACTCGACCAGCACCTGCTTCCGGGCGCGGTCCCCGTTGTACATGCCGCGCACCTGCGGCAGCGTCATGTGCGATTCGTCGACGAACAGCAGATAGTCGTCGGGGAAGTAGTCGAGGAGCGTCCAGGGCTGGCTGCCGGCCTCGCGGCGCGAGAGGTGGCGCGAGTAATTCTCCACACCGTTGCAGAAGCCGGTCTCGCGCAGCATCTCGAGGTCGAACTGGGTGCGCTGGCGCAGCCGGGCGGCCTCGAGGATCTTGCCCTCCCGGTTGAGCTCGGCCACGCGCTCCTCGAGCTCGGCCTCGATCTCGGCCAGCGCCTCGAGCAGCTTGTCCTGGTTGGTCACGAAGTGCTTGGCCGGGTAGATGCTGACCTCGGGCAGCACCGCCAGCACCTCGCCGGTGAGCGGGTCGAGCTCGACGATGCGCTCGATCTCGTCGCCCCAGAACTCGACCCGGACCGCCACCTCGCGGTAGGCGGGAAAGATCTCGAGAGTGTCGCCGCGTACGCGGTACTTACCTCGGGTGAAGTTGATGTCGTTGCGCTCGTAGTGGATGTCGTGGAGGAAGCGCAGCACCTTGTCGCGGCGGCGCGTCTCGCCCTTCTTGAGCGTCACCACGCCCTGGCCGTACTCCTCGGGCGAGCCGAGCGCGTAGATGCACGAGACCGAGGCGACGATCAAGACGTCGCGGCGCGTGAAGAGCGCCTCGGTGGCGGCCAACCGCAGCCGGTCGATCTCCTCGTTGCGCGAGGAGTCCTTCTCGATATAGGTGTCGGTGCGCGGGATGTACGCCTCGGGCTGGTAGTAGTCGTAGTACGAGACGAAATAGTGGACGGCGTTCTCGGGGAAGAACTCCTTGAACTCACCGTAGAGCTGGGCGGCCAGCGTCTTGTTGTGCGCGAGCACGAGGGTCGGACGCTGGATGCGCTCGACCACGCTCGCCATCGTGAACGTCTTGCCGGTACCGGTGGCGCCGAGCAGCGTCAGGTGCTGCTCGCCCCGCCGGATGCCGTCGACGAGCACGTCGATCGCCTGGGGCTGGTCGCCGGTGGGCTTAAAGGGGGCTTGCAGCGTGAATCGCGTCATGGACATGGAGCGTGGGGCCTCCGCTTCGGCGGGCGCGGGCACGAACGACTGTTCTACACAGCCCTTCTATTATACATCTCGACCCACCCAACGGCACCCCGCCCGACTGCCCGGGCGGGCGGCCCGGCGACAAATGCCGATCGACGTGGCCGATCCGGCAACTCGCCGCCTGCTCCTGGCCGGCCGGCGGCCCGGTGAGGGCCGCTCACGGTTCGACGACGACCGGCACCTCACGCGCCGAGCCGTTGGCGATCTGCCAGGCGGCCCAGTTTGGCCGCTCGGGGTCGGCCAGGGAGACGATCAGGTAGGCGCTCTCGGGGTAGTGGGCGCCGGCCAGGTCGGTCGCGGAGGGGCGCGGTGGGGAGACCGGGTGCGAGTGGTAGATCACGACCAGCTCCTCCCCGCGCTCGTCCATGGCACGGAAGTGCTGGATGAGCTCGCGCGGGTCGGCCTCGTAGCGCGTGTTGCCGGGCGCCAGGTTCGTCACCCGGACGACGCGCTCGACGCGCTCGCCTCGGCCGAACCCGAGGCCGCAGCACTCGCGGGGGGCCTCGCGACGCGCATGGGCGATGATCGCGTCCAGGTCGGCACGCCGCAGCACGATGCGCTCGATCGGTTCGACCTCGTCAGGCGCCAGCACCAACTGCACTCCCACGATCCGAGATTTGACGGCACACCGTCTCGCCCGCGCTCGCGGCCGGCCGCCGCCAACGAGTCTAGTCGACGCGGCGCCCCGTGGCTACCAGGTAGTCGCGCCACGCGCCGGTCACCGCCGGCCCGGTCGGAACAACGTCCGCGGGCCCTAGCAGACGGGCTCTCCGCCCTCGGCAGGGAGCCGCCTGAGTTCTGCTCGGCCCTTCCGGACGGGGCGAAGGCGCGGGGTGCTACGATGGCGGTGACGGCACCTGGTCCTGGGAGGGTGGAGCGTGGCGGCGACCGGCTACGTGGACGACATCGCCCGCGTCTTGATCGGGGAGCGCGAGCTGGCCGCGCGCGTGGCCGCGCTCGGGCGCCAGATCTCGCGCGACTACGCCGGCCTCGACCCAGTCCTCATCGGCATCCTGAAGGGCACGGCGTTCTTCTTCGCCGACCTACTGCGCGCGATCACGATCGCCTGCCAGGCCGACTTCATGGCGATCAGCAGCTACCAGGCGGGGACGGCGCCGAGCGGGGCGGTGCGGATCGTCAAGGACCTCGACCAGTCGATCGAGGGTCGGCACGTGCTCATGGTCGAGGACGTGATCGACACCGGGCTGACCCTGCGCTACGTGCTGCGCAACCTCCGGGCGCGGCGGCCCGCCAGCCTCGAGGTGTGCTGCCTGCTCAACAAGCCCGCCCGCCGCCTGGTCGATACCCCGCTCAAGTACCGCGGCTTCGACGTGCCCGACCTCTTCGTGGTCGGCTACGGCCTCGACTACAACCAGCTCTACCGCAATCTGCCCTTCGTCGGGGTGCTGCGGGAGGAAATCTACGAGCCGGGCTGAGGCCGGCCGCGTGGCTCGCCCGCTCGATCGGCCGACCGTGCGCGGTGCAAGCCTCTCTGCTATCATTGACGCCGGGCCACGGAGATCTCGGTTGCACAGCCCGTCATGACGAGGCGGTCGCGGCGGGCTCCGACGATGGAGTGGTGCGCCCCGCGCCTGGTCCCGGCGCGCACGAACGCGTGCGCGCCCACCCGCTAGCACGCGAGTGATGCCACGGGGGAGGATACAGGCTGTGCCGCGCCGCACCCACCTGCGACGCGACCAGAACCATGGGGCCGCTTTCTCCAGCCGAGCCGGTCGGCGCGGCGCGGTCGCCCTGGGTGCGCGCCCGTCCAGTTCTCCCCCCCCCCACGGTGGGCCCCTCAAGCGCCTCAACGTCGGCGGTGTGGCGCATCATGCCGCCGATCCGCAGGCCGCGCGTCGAGGTGGCCGTCGCCGTCTCGGGCAGCGGCTACCGCCGCAGCCACTCCGCGCATAGCCAACTCGACAGGTAGGCGCAGCACGGCAGGGAGGAAGAGGACAGCATGCACCGCGTCGACTACCCGCAGACCCAGCCCGACGCCTCGCGTCCCTCGCGCCGCGATCTGTTGCGTGCCGCTGCCGGCCTCGGCCTGATGGGTCTGGTCGGCTGTTCCCCGACCCCGAGTGCCCCGGCCGCGTCGCCGGCACCCGCCGCGCCGGCCGCGTCGCCGGCGGCCGCACCACCGCCCGCCGCATCGCCGGTGGG